>CAIRND010000082.1 GCA_903879825.1 uncultured Geobacteraceae bacterium | reverse complement strand
TCACCATTCCAACCATCATCACTACTGCTGGCAGTACCTGAGCGACTACTATCACGGCGCAGAAGCCGAGGAAAGACCAAACTAGAAGACCACTGTTATCACTGTAAGTCGGGGCTGCGAATGCCGGGGCTGCGGTTACCATTGTTGCTGCTACTGCGGTAGCTATTGTTCTCAGAGTGGTTCTCATGACATCCTCCTCGTCTGCTTTTGTTTTCGTTCTTGATTTAGTTATAGCTTAGACCGTGCCAGAAACAAGGGTGGCTAAAAAATACGTATAACAGCCCAATTTATTAGGTCTTTATCTGCATATGGTTTCAAGATCATCCGGCTGATGGATTGTTCTGTATCGAATGCCTATACAGTGCGGTTGTGGACCTGGCATGCTTTTTAATGTTAGATATCGGCATGTTATGCTCTATGTATTTAATTCATACGATTTTTAATAGGTGTATCGGCGGACAATACAGTGTCCGGATGTAGGTCCGGGGCGATGGCCCGACCTCGCTTCCACGCGGGTAGGCGGCCCGTGGTCAATCTCTGGAGAATTGGCCCCAGATCCTGGGCCGAAAATAAGTTGGGAAATATCCGATAATATTAGCAAATTTGACATTTTCGCCCAATTGGAGTATAATGATAATGGGAGTTGAAGATAAGAGGCCGAGGGATGCCCTGAATTTGAGACATTCTTAATAATTCTTCCCGAGCTATCTCGGCCCGTATTGCTTCAACTATTTGGCACTCGTTTCAAAGCACGGACAACACTTTTATACAAGTTGTGTCCGGCCCAAAGTTGCCACTATAGATTCTCGGTCAAGATAGTTCAGAACCCTTGCCATGTATCTCCTTGTATTTATTCGGTTGTGCTTTCCACTACATATGTCTGTCCTCTGAATAGCCCCTGAAAGCGGAAATCCGTCGCCTTCAGGGGCTATCTCTCTTTTACGGCAATAACGCATCATAGTTGGCCGCATCCGGTCATCGAACAGCAGTTTTCCGCGCATCATTCCATCCACTTGGTCTGTGCCGTCCTGTCCGGCTCTGTGCCATCACAACGACTGGGGACAACAACATCCCAAGAAAGAAAGGAGATCCAATGCAATTGGCCCAGTATCTCATGTGTGTCGCCACCCGGCACGAGCAGGCAAAGTATGAACATATTGAGGAGCTGCAAGAGTATCGGCTGAGGGTGAAACAGAGTACGCCTCGCAGCCGGAAAACTTTCACTCTGACCTATGCCGACGAGACCGCACTGCTCACGGCCGTCATTAGCTCGGTGCGCGGCAAGCCTCCCTGTCTGAAAAAGTTGAGCATGGCGGCCATCGGCTCCCTGGCGTTCATTCTCAAGGCTAAAATGGCGAATGAACCTTTTATCGAAGGGCATGAAATCATCAGCAAACTCGTCTGTGATCCGGAAAAGACCGTCAGAGATCTTGATCTGGTTGAGATGTCTGATCACAGCATATCATAAATATAGTTAGTGTTTTCAACATGTTATCTTTCCTTCAAAGCAAATATTGACATTTTTTAAAAGGAAATGGAATATGGTGCGTTGTT
>CAIRND010000081.1 GCA_903879825.1 uncultured Geobacteraceae bacterium | reverse complement strand
GTTTCCATCTCTTCCGCTTTTGCCAGCTCAAGCGGACGGCCTCCCCCTGCGGATTCGGCGGCTTTGCCAAGTTCATAGCAAAAAAGCAATACCGACTGGGACAGATTGAGCGAACCATACTCTGTGGAGGTAGGAATGGTGGCGTGCCAACGACAAAGGGACAGTTCCTCGGTCGTCAGGCCGTTGTCTTCGCGGCCGAAAACAAGCGCTGCTCGGCAATCAGGAGTGACCTGTTCTCGGAGGCGAGTTGCGACTTCTGGCGGCGAAAGTATTTCCTGGCGATATTTGCCATGGCGCCGGGTTGTGCCGACGGTGAGAGTGCAATCTGCCATAGCGGATGCCAAATCGGGAAAAATCACCGCAGATTCAAGCAGGTCCCGCGCAGCAACTGCAAATTTGAGCGCTTCCGCATCAAAACGATCACACCCTTTTACGATTCTCAGCTGGGTCAGACCCATGTTTTTCATGGCTCGGCAGGTCATGCCGATATTGCCCGGGGATTGAGGTTCTACCAGAATAATTATTATATCGTTGTTCAAGAGGGTACCCTTCGGAGCGCTTGTAGAGCCCGTATTCGTGCAAGTCGTTCTCTGGCCGGCTTTTTAAGCTTCCAGACGTGATAGGCATGAACACACCATGCCAGAAAAATAAAACAAAACAGAACCAGCACAAGATAATGCTCATAGTTGCTGACATTATCAAATACCAGTGACGCGCTTTTGCCAAACAGATAGCCACCCAAAGAAAAGACAATCGACCACGTGAGAGCACTAATCAGATTGATCCAAAGAAAAGTGCGCGGAGCAAGATTGGTTATGCCGAGGATTATGGGGAGAACTATTCTGAATCCATAGGTGAAACGGGAAATAAATGCCACAAAATTGCCATATTTTTCAATAAGCCTGAGGGCTTCCCGAAACTTACGGGCAATGGAGTGGAAGCGTTTGAGTAACCCCCTTCCCTTTAATCGCCCAAGATAGAAATAGCATTGGTCTCCAAGGAAAGAACCGGCCCATGCGGTACATATAACGCCAAAAACATCTAAGTAGCCACGAAAGGCAAGAAAACCGGCCAGAAGCAGGATTGCTTCACCCTCTAGAAATGTCCCGATGAAAAGTACCCAATAGCCGTGAAGCTCCAAATATTCTTTTAGGATCTGCTGGACGTGTATCATAACTTTATCCTCAAATTGTTGCTGCACCGTAAAGGTTTTTTGGAATCATGTCAAAGCAAAATAAGCCGACTAAAACCTTGAATATCCTAATATAATAAGGATATTAAGCTTGACAACCTGCTGCTGTTACAGTAGTTTTTACACATTTAAGAAGTGCTAAGGTTTGATTCGTTACCGGATGCTTTGACTCGAGGATATCGATGGCTGTCGGCTCTAAAAAAGAAAAACTGGTTGAAGAAGCGCAAAAGTTTGCTCTGCGCGGTCAGTTTGACAAAGCCGCTAAGATCTATGAGCAGATCATGGTATTGGAACCTGCCACTGTCAGCCTGCGCCAAAAATTTGCCGAACTGCTTATAAAATGCGGTCGGGTAGATGATGGCCGCAAAGAACTTGAGACCATCGGCGCTCATTTTTCCAAAAACGGTTTTTATATGAAGGCTATTGCGGTCTACAAACAGCTGCAAAAACTGTTTCCAACTGATATTTCATTATCGCTCATACTTGCCGAATTAAATGAGAAACAGGGGCTTGTTGCAAATGCTCTTTCCGAATACAAACTTGTCTTCGACTTCTATGAAAAAACGGGTGATAACACAGAAGCACGTAACATCCTTGACAGAATGCATCACATTGACCCTCAAAACATACCGATACTAATAAAACGGGCTGAAGCCTCTGCTCAGTCAGGCAATAAGGATGCTGCACACGCCGCATTCCTGGCCGCAGCCTCTGTACTGATTGAGCGGGGAGATAAAGTCGCTCTTGCAAAAGTGTGTACGCGCGTTCAGCAGCTTTTTCCTGATACGACGGAATTCATGTTTGAAGTACTCACCGATCAAGTCACCCACGGCAAAGCAGCAACGGCCATTGACAGTATCCAAAATCTTCTCCGCAGTAACCCTGGCAACAAACGTTCCTGGGATCTGGTAGTACAGGCATATCAGCAGCTTGAACAGCCACAGCGGGTAAAAATCGCCTACCAGCATTATCTTAAATTTTTCCCCACTGAACCAACAGCGATGCTCGGCCTTATCTCGTCTGCTGTGAGTGAAAATGACGTGAGGGCAGCAGTTGAGCTGCTTGATCTGTACGAAGCTCATCTCATTACACACGGTTGCCTGCCGCAACTCGAGCAGATATATCACACCCTTGACAAGATCGATCCGATCAATGTCAGAGTATTGGAAGGCCTCCTCAGGGTTGTAACGGCCAGTGGTAATGAATATGAGGTCCGTTCGCTTACATCAAAGCTTCAGTTACTTAATTCTGTTTCCGATCCTGCCCCGAGCGACATCACCAGTCCGGACCCGCCAGAGGCTTCATTAGTTGAGTTCTCTGTGATAGCGGACGAAGTCGACGACTCGTCTTTCTTCGAAGAGTGCCCACCTGAACAGGCATTGGCACCTGCGTTCTTACCTTTTGAGGATGAGTCAGATATATCAGAAATTGATATATTCGATGCCAGCACGGATGGAATCACGCACTATGATGAGGATATTGAAATTGAAATAGACCTGGATGCCCCCTTCGGTACATCGGATCAGCAAGAAGGTGCCGCTTCAGTTTTTGACAGCCCGCTTGACTCTGGGGCGGACGCGTTCGATACGATCGGCTCTACTCCGCGCGGAGTTAAATTCAGTAACGAAATGGAAAACTCAGATGCTCAGTCCCACTTTGATTTGGGTCAGGCCTTTAAAGAGATGGGTTTATACGATGAAGCTATCAATGAGTTCCGCCAGGCTTCACTCGATCCGGCACGACGGGTAGAGTGCCTGACTATGCAGGGTGCATGTCTGAGAGATCACGGTGAAATAGATAAATCAATTGCTCTGCTACAATCTCTGCTACAGCCGGGTTTAGACGAACGGGAAATGTGCGCAGTAAAATATGAGTTGGCTTCGGGATATGAAGCTGCAGGGAGAAAAGAAGAGGCACGTACTCTGCTGAACGAAGTAAATGCCGCACATCCTGGTGGTTTCAGAGATATCAGTTCACGCCTTAACACGGACAATACGCAGGAATCGCTTGATTTTTCAGATGAAGATTTGAAAAACTTTTAAGCCACTTAAGGAGATGTCGTTTATGAAAAAAATTCTCTCAGCCATTATCTTTTTTACTGTGCTGGGGTGTATGATTTGTGGTGCTTCTGCCTCAGAATTGCTTGAGGTCAAGCCGGTAATTAACGGGAATGACGTATCAATTAACATTTCCTGCGACAGTGCGATGACATATACCTATTACAAGGTCCCGGGCCACTCGATGGCAATCGTTGATATCGCCGGGGCCGATCCTGAAAAAATTGAACCTCTCATTGTCGTCAATAAAGGTGCGATTACAAATATTAGCATTGATACCGTCCAGATTTCAGACGTTGCTATCAGTAGAATCACCTTTAATCTCGTCTCTGAATTAGACATCTCTGTGAGTGCCTCTTCAGATAAAAAACATCTGGCAGTAACATTTGGTCACAAAAAAACGCTTGATAAGCCAGAAATAAAATCGGAGCAAAAGCCAAAGTCAGAGCCAACGCCAGCGCCCGTTCCTCCTGCAACAGCTGCTGCCCCGCCGCTGAATTCGTTGACTGCACCAGCGGCGAACAGCACGACTGCACCAGCATCTCCGCCAGTGAAGCGAATCACTAAACTTGAACCGGTTGTTCCTGCGGAAGTTGCAACAAAGCGACCCTCAACATTAAAAATCGGAAAAGTTGTTTTGGGGACATCGCATATTGAAATACACGCCAACCAACCAGTCACTGAATACAAAACCATGCGATTGTCTGGACCGGATCGACTTGTGATTGATATTGCGTGCCAGGAAACAGACCAGAAAACGAGGTCCGTTGCTATACACAAGTTTGGCGTCGCAAAAATTCGCATTGGCGTGACACCAACAAATATTCGCATCGTTGTTGATTCAAGCATGATCGGGTTTCCTGCACATACAATTGCCACGAGTGATAGCGGCCTTCGGCTGAACTTCAAGTAACCGCCTCATCGGCGATGTGTACAGAGTAAATTTTTCTCGACTGGAGTCGGGCTTTGGCACATAAGTCCTGCTCGATCTTTAACGGTGCTGATATATCGCTGTTAACAAGGAGTCTCACATGAATAAAGACACCATCCTGATTGTCGATGATGAGCCATCAGTCCTTTCATCCCTGTATCGTTCCCTGCGTAGCGAACCGTGGGAGGTACTCACCGAATTAAGCGGCGAGCAGGCCTTGGTTCGGCTGGGTGAACGCCCGATCAAGGTTGTCATTTCGGACGAGCGGATGGCAAAGATGCAGGGTACGGAGTTTTTAGCCGTGGCACGGGCACTCTACCCCCAGACGGTGCGTATCATGCTGACGGGGCATGCGTCCCTGGAATCAGCCATCAGCGTGATTAATAATGGCGGGATATTCCGCTTCTTGACGAAACCATGGAATGACGACGACATAAAACAGGTCGTTCGGGAGGCGTTACTCAAGTACGACAGGGAACAGGCTGTTCTGGATGCGATTAAAAGCCTTGATGACCGACCCGATCTGCTGCCGCACATTGAAAAGAAATACCCCGGCATCAGTAAATTCATACTGGACAAACAGTGTGCCGAGCTTCTGTCATCCCTGACCGACGGCGACCTTGCAGAATTGTTACATTTATTGGAACCGGGCGACAAAGTCAGCTAAAGAGACTGTAAGAGTTTTTCTCGTGTCCGTAATCGTCCGCATCCAGTTACCGCGCATCAATCCACGCTTTTTATCAAACTACCTGCCGGGGCGAACTATTTCACCCGGCAATAAAATTCGCTATAACGAACTCCAGAAAACTGTGATATCTTCTCCCTCACGTTTGTCAACTGCCACGACATCTAACGAGTGTGAAGATGAAACAGTTTCCCCTTAAAACGAAGGTTACCCTCCTTTTTCCGCTTGCTGTGTCGATATCATTGTTCTTGCTGCTGTTTTTTATTCAATTCATGCTGCAGGGGTATATCAAAGAATCAATTTCCAACCAACAGTTTCAGATTGTATCCAACCTTGCTGAAGAAGTGGATCAGAAACTTGCTGATACACACAAAACATTGTGCGTGCTCGCCGGCAAAATCACGCCCGATCTAATTTCAGACCCTCAAAAAGCATACTCATTTTTGCAGGAACGAACAGAATCAAGCTGGCACTTTGATAACGGGATTTTTCTGTTTGATGCCCGCGGACAAATCATAGCCGAACTGCCTTTAGGTGTTTCCCGTACCGGGAAGGATTTTTCCTACCGCGATTATTTGAAAATTACCTTTGCTTCTAAAGCCCCGTACATATCAGACCCGTATTTTTCGTCACAATCTCACCATCATCCCGCGATTATGATGACGGCACCCGTTTTTGATGCCAAGGGCAACCTCCTTGCGGTGCTTGGTGGCAGTATCGACCTGCTACAGCCTAATTTTCTGGGAGGACTCAGACACCGGAAGATCGGTCGGAGCGGCTATACATTCCTTTTTGACGCCAGCAGGACGATCATTTTACATCCCGATTCGAACCGTATATTGAAGCAGGATGTTCCGGTCGGGGCCAATCTGCTTTTTGATCGTGCCATAAACGGATTTGAAGGTGCGGGAGAAACGGCTAATTCACGTGATCTTAAGGCTCTTGCTGCTTTTAAACGGCTCAAGTCTAAAACGTGGATCATCGGCGCAAATTTCCCTCTTTCTGAAGCGTATCAACCGGTAAAACGGGTCAGAAGTATCTTTTTGATTGCCTTGCCATTGTTCTCGTTAACCCTGTTCTTGTTTATGCGCCACTATTTGAACAGCCTGACGGCACCAATTATCCAGCTTACCAGTCGTGTGGAAAAGTTAGCGGGTAAAACAAGGGATAATCGCGTGGATCCTGCGCATGAGGGTAATGAAATAGCAACGTTGGAGTGCGCATTTAATGATCTTGTCCGAGAAAGTGATTTTCAGCGAAGTACGCTGGAAAACGACCTGGAGAGATATGAACGGGCCGATAAACAGCTGCAGCGTCAGAATGAATACCTGCAGGCTTTGCACGAAACGACACTGGGCCTGATCAAACGGCTCGATGTCACGGATCTATTGCAGACAATAGTTGTTCGCGCCGGTGGTCTGGTTGGAACCGAACATTGCTATGTGTATCTTAAAAATGCTTCCGGTACCGAAATGGATATGGTGTTTCAGAGCGGAATCTATAATAATCTTGTTCATTATCCGATCAGGCCGGGGCAGGGTATGGCCGGACGGATATGGGATACGGGGAAACTGTTCCATATCGATGATTACAGCCGCTGGGAAGGTCGCCTGCCTGACCCGGATCGGGATGTACTGAAAGCCATGGCGGGAGTGCCGCTTAAATCCGGTGAAGAGATGGTAGGGGTTCTTGGTGTTGCATTTGTTGATGAAGGTGTCATTTTAAGTGATGAACAACTTGAACTGCTTGTCCAGTTTGGTGAACTGGCGTCTCTGGCCCTTGAAAATGCCCGATTGAATGACGAATCACAACGCGAACTGGCTGCACGAATAAAGGCCGAAGAACACTTGCGCAAACTATCGGTAGCGGTTGAGCAGAATCCCGCATCTATTTTGATTACCAATGCCTCCGGCGTCATTGAGTATGTCAACCCACATTTCACTGAGTTGACCGGCTACTCCTTTGCAGAAGCGGTCGGACAAAATCCCAGTATCCTCAAAACGGGGGAAACCAGTAGTGAGGAGTACCGGCAATTGTGGGGCACCATTCTCGCCGGTGGGGAGTGGCGAGGTGAATTTCATAACCGTAAAAAAGATGGAGATCTTTATTGGGAGCAGGCTTTGATTGCACCCATCAGAGACAGCAACGATGTGATAACACATTTTATCGCCATCAAAGAGGATGTCACTGAGCGGAAACAGCTGGAGGGACAACTGCGGCATTCCCAAAAAATGGATGCAATTGGACAGCTGGCGGGTGGTATCGCCCACGACTTTAATAATATCCTGACGGCCATTGTTGGCTATGCCAGCATTATGCAGATCAAGCTCCCCGATGGCAGCCCATTAAAAAAGAATGCCGAACAGATTGCTGCAACTGCAGAGCGTGGCGCAAGCCTTACTCAGGGGTTGCTGGCTTTTAGCCGTAAGCAGACAACGAACCCTGTTGTTGTCGATCTGAATGAAATAATAAACCGGGTCCATCAACTGTTGTTACGGCTACTGAGCGATAATATTCATCTCGAAATAAACCTTGAACGTGGTGGCTTACCGGTATTGGTCGACAGTGGCCAGATTGAACAGGTGCTGATGAATCTGGCAACCAATGCGCGTGATGCACTACCTCACGGTGGATCGATTGTTGTCACAACTGAAAATCTCACCATTGATTCTGATTTCGTTTTGGCCAGGGGTTTTGGCAGGCCGGGCAAATATGCCCTCCTTACATTCACCGACAGTGGCGAAGGCATAGATGAAGAAACAGTGAAACATATCTTCGAGCCATTTTACACCACGAAGGAGATGGGAAAGGGCACCGGCTTGGGCCTGTCAATTGTCTATGGTATAATCAAGGAACATAACGGCTATATAGTCTGCCACAGTACCATCGGTTTTGGCACGATTTTCCAGGTTTTTCTGCCGCAACTGGATTCAATTCTTGGCAGTACTGCTAATAAAGCGGAGGAGACGGCTGAGGATGTTCAGGGGAAAAGCTTTATTCTGCTTGCAGAAGACAACGAAACGACCCGCATGCTTGGCAGGGAAATTCTGGAAGAATTCGGCTATTCTGTTATTGAGGCGGTTGATGGAGATGATGCGCTGAGTAAGTTTCGTGAACAGAGTGATCGGATCAGCCTGGTAATACTTGATGTTATAATGCCGAAAATGAACGGTCGTGAAGTGCATGATGCCATCCTGGCGATTGTTCCGGACATGCGGGTACTCTTTTGCAGTGGCTACGCAAAAGATGTTGTCGTTAGTCAGGGTAGAGTGGAAGAATGGATGAATTATCTTCCCAAACCCTTTACTCCAAAAGAGTTGCTAATGAAAATACGTGAGGTGCTTGACAATGACCAATAGCATCGGTGGAAGAATTTATGTAGTTGACGACGATCGTTTTGTTCTTGAAAGCGTCACCGCACTGCTCGTTGAATTTGGATTTTCCGTACGTGCGTTCTCAAATGGTCATGAAGCGGTAAAACATTTTGTCATGGAGCCGGTTGATCTGGTACTGACTGACATCAATATGCCAATTATGAACGGGCTAGAGCTTCTTGAAAAAATTCGTTTTCTTGACAAGGAAACGCCGGTGGTGTTGATGACGGCGTACGCTGACCTGGATGTGGCGGTCAAGGCCATTCAGAAGGGTGCTTTTGATTTTATTATCAAGCCGTACCGCCCCCCGGCGTTGGTCCACACGGTTGAAAAAGGAGTGAATTTCAAGCGGTTGACCCAGATAGAAAAAAACTACAAGGCCGAACTGGAACATACTGTTGCAACAAGAACGGCTGAATTGAATGCGGCGCTGGGTGAAATCACCCATATGAGTAGAGAAATCATCGAACGGTTAACGGCCGCTGCCGAGCTTCGGGACGAAGACACCGGCCTGCATATTTCCCGGGTCGGCATGTACGCCAAGCGTATAGCGCTTTATTTAAAAATGGATGAGAGTTTTGTTAATGATATTTCGGTGGCCAGCGCCATGCACGATGTTGGTAAGATCGGCATTCCTGACTCAATTCTGCTGAAACCTGGTCCCCTGACAGACGAAGAATTTGCAACGATCAAGCAGCATACCACCATCGGCGAGCGGATCCTGAAAGGATCGCCACACAGCATGCTTAAAATGGGCGCTACCATTGCTGCAACGCATCATGAACGGTGGGATGGTACGGGGTATCCGGCCGGTTTGCAGGGCGAAGAAATACCTTTGGAGGGACGGATCGTTATGCTGGTTGACCAGTATGACGCCCTTCGCAACAGCCGGGTTTACAAGTCGGCACTTGACCATGTCAAAACCTGCGACATCATCCTGAACGGAGATGGTCGTACCTCTCCGCAACATTTTGATCCGAAGGTCCTGGCCGCGTTTAACGAAACCAAGGGCGACTTTGCCGATATTTTCGAAAAAAGCCAGGGGTGAAGCCATGAAAACAAGCCCGATCTGATAATCCGGCGTGCTTACTGCCCCCACAAATGAAAAGCCCGCCAAAATATTCGGCGGGCTTCACTTATCTTTTACGTATTCGATTCCATTTTCAAGGAGTTTTCCGATCCTACCTGCCCTCGGAGTAACGTAACAATACTATGTGTTCTGCTTTCAGGTGGAGTATCTGCGATAACAACCGCCCCCCTTTTAATATTCACCTCTACTTCAGGCCACACAGGAGCACTACTGACTCCTACAATCGGAACTGCTCAGGTGGAGTATCTTCCATGTCAAAACCTCCAAACCAGATTTACTTCCTTCTGCATGGTTGAAATATATCACTTCCAAAGTAAAAAAACAGTCTGTTTTTTATTTTTTTTAGGGAGTATAATTTCAAAGTTAAATCCAGTCTTATCGCCACTATCCGTTTCAACTCACCCCGGCACCGGCCTCACAATCAGTCGTTTCCTACCCTCCCCAACTGTTCCGGCTTGTCGAACGTATCAGCCCAAATAAAGCGGGCTCCCAGTCCGCCTGGTGTGCCAAAATAGCGTTGGTAGAGGCGTTCTGCGGTTATTCTGCTGCCACCGTGACGCACGATCAGATCAGCTACGTATGCACAAAAGCGACGACGATGAACCTCAGTCCGTGCCAGCGTGCCGGCTCGAATTGTTTCCGGGTCCGGTGAGTGCTGTTTGAAACACTCCACCGCTTCACATATGGCGTTTTCATCCGCTTTTACCAGAATACTGTTGCTGCCGTCGAAAAATTCGTCTCGTCCTCCATGCGATGCGGTGGTTACCACCGGTATACCGCAGAGCAGGCTTTCATAACTGGTTAACATGGCACCTTCAACGGCCGATAATGCCAAGCTGCAGTGAGAACGGTTATACATGTGTGCCAGTTCAGACTTGTCCAGTCGCGTTTCATTAAATGTTGCATGGCTCACCTGACGGCAAAAAGAGGGGAGATCACCTCCCCAGGCGGTGGCGATATACAGGCGCTTTATACGGGCGGCAAGATGATGGCGTTTGAAGGGTTTCATCTGGGCAACGTAGATGGCATCAAAATCCTTTTGCAGTCCGAGCGGACGATACACATCGCTGTTGACATAAATGTTCTGGCTGATAAAAGCGCCGCGCACCCCGCATAATTTCCTCATTCGCTCTTCATCCGGCGCATGTACCATCAGATGATGTTCCACCCCTTTCAGCGAAAGCGTCACCTGTTGAACTTTGCGATTCAGCATCGTCCAGGGTCGTCCGTGCCACCAGGGGACGTGTTCAATCACCGCTGTCGGCGTCAGCCAGTCCGGCGCGGGATGCCGCGTGCCGATGAAGGCCAGAACCGTCGGCTCCAGATTCAGTACATAATAACCAAAAAAGTTCATGCTCCCCTCACGATAATAACCATATCAATGCTTACCGTCCCGTCAGTACCTCTTCAAGCATATCCGTTGAACGCTCCCACGAAAAGTCATCGGCACGGCGCAGGGCAGCGCTGCTCATCCGGATCAATAACTCCGGATTGTCCAACAGGTGTGAAGTCCGATCAGCAAGCGCCTGCGGATCTCCCACCGGCACGATACATCCTTCCACGCCGTCGCTGATGACATCCCTGATGCCCAGATTGTCGGCGGAGACAATCGGGCATCCCAGCGATATCGCTTCCAGAGCCGGCAAGCAGAAACCTTCGGTGCTGGATGCCGTTATCCACACCTTCGTATTGAGGTAGGTACGGCGAATCTCCTCCTGAGTGGGGATGCTTTTGAAGCTGACATCGTGGAAGTTGAAATCGGGATACTGGGCGGTGTCGGGTTCCTGAGAGCCAAACATGGCGATCTTCAGTCCGGGATGCCGCGTGTGCAGGATTTGAAGCGCCTCCAGCGCCACGTCGGTACGCTTGAGCGGGACTGGCGAATAGACGAGGCCCACATCGTAATTTCTGGTAATCCCTTCTCCGTCAAAACAGGAAAGAAAGAAATCCCGACCGTTGGGAATCACCGGAATGGTGGTTTCATCGGACAGCTTCTCCACCAGGTCCCGCAGCCAGCTGGAGATGACAATCTTTCGAAACGGTAGCCGGAAGGTGGCATCAACGTCATCGCCCTCTGCGGCAAAAACTTTTTCATAGCCCTGAATAAGATAAAACTTGCGGCCGCACCGTTCCGGAAGATCCGCCGCCCACAGAGCCGTCTGAAATGCGGTCGCGATGACACAGTCACCATCGGGCAGATGCTCCTCGGTAATGATTGGCACCTCAAGAAGCGTTCCGCAAAAGGCATCCAAATGATCCTTTTCGTGATGAATGGCCCGTTTAACCTCGCGCCGCAGCCGTTCTCTCAACGCCAGCTCACGTTTTGGGTACACAATTGTCACCCGGTGTCCCCGTCTGATCAGAGCGTTGCCGTAGCAGGTGACGACCCGCAGGCCGCCGGCAATGCCTTTAAAGGGTACGAGAAAAGTTATATCCATAATCACTTTCTCCTGAAATTCCGGAATGTTCTACTGCTGTTGCTTCCCCTAACGTTCCCGCCTGCATCAAGCCTTCACTGAAACCGAGCATCATGTAGAAAAACTGCACCGTCTGGGTGCCGGAATACACGGTTGCCTGGGTGAAGAGTGCGGTCAATATACTGGCGAGCAGGCACCAGGCGAGGCGGGTGTCATGTCTGCCCGGATCACCGCGCGCGGCAAAAAAGAGCAGCCGGACAACTACCCAGGTAAAACTGAGGATATAGGTGTACAGGGCAGCCTTGCCCGATTGGAGCACGATGACAAGATATTCATTGTCAATGGAATCCTGTCCCTTGACAACCGGCACACCGAAGCGCCCCCAGCCGAGCAGCGGTTTTTCGGCAATGACCTCTTTGTAGTTATCCATGAGCTCTTTGCGATAGGCCGCATTGCGCTGATCTTCGGTGACAGCGGTGGCGCGATCGACGTTGATGTAGGAAATCGCCTTGGGGATGATGAAAATGCTGGCCATGATCATCAGGCAGGACAGCACCATGGTGGCAAGGCCCTTGTTGTGCGACCAGCCGTACCAGATCAGAACCATACCGAGGAAAATGCCTATCATCGGAGCCCGTGAAATGGAGGCAATACCTCCCAAAATACAGAGCAGGGTGATCCAAAAACCTTTTTTGCGTGTTTCAAAATAGTCGTTCTTCCAGAGCCAGATCGCCAGCGGCACGAACATGGTGAAAAAATATCCGGCACAGATCGGGTGTCCGAACGGTCCGGTGGCGCGTTTAAATCCGCCCCGTTTCATGCCGGCGCCCCACGCCACCGTTTTGGGCCATAATCTGCGAATCGGTTCGTCGAACACGTTGTAATAAAAGCGGCTTTCAAATAACAGGAACAGCGCTACTATCGCGCTGCAGGTAATCAGGATTCTGAACATTTTAAGCCGGCTGACCGGATCCATAAACCAGGCGCGGGCCATGATGAAAGGGAGCAGCCGGATGGTCATATCGTTGTAGAGTATTTTTTGCGCTTCCTTGTAGGTGCTGTTGTGCCACTGCCCACTGAAAACGACCACCAGATTAACCAGTATCAAAACGTCAACCGGCGAAAAACGATAGCCGTCAGCCTGACGGTTAACAACCCAGACAAACGCGATGGGAATGAGTACCGCGCTCCAAAAACTCAACTCCGGGATGCCCGACACAAGTTTTGTTTCGTAGTAGACCGGCATCATTGTCAGCACCGGCAAAAACAGATAGAGGAACAGCTCTTTTGGCTCTTTATAGAGCAACAGCCCTATCGTCGCCAGCATGAGAAGAAGGATTATCTTGTCCATTGTGGACTCAGCCTCTCCGGAATAGACGCTGTTTTTTCTCCTGTCCGAGGGTGAGGTAGGCTTGCAGATTTTTGCGGAGGTAGCCGCCACGGACGAAGCCGACGCGGTTAAGTACCACCGAGATAACTTTGACGCCGTTTTCGTCCAGCATGGTCACGGAACGCATCAACTCCCCCCAGAGTGAGTGACGTGCCAGTGCTGTTAATACGGTGACGTCGGCGACACCGGCGATGGCCTGGGTATCGGCTGAAAGCAAAATTGGTGGGAGGTCGATGACGATCATGTCGAAGGACTCTTTCAACACCTCCAGCAGCACCTTCAGATCCTCGCTGGAATGAGCCCGTCCCTCATGCAGTTCTGTGGCGCTGGGGTAAAGGGTGAAGGGGAATTCGGCATTGGTACCATCCAGAAAGCCATGAAGCATCGCATCGCCCTGGGCATGTTTCAGGATGCTTTTAAGCGGCTCACTGCTGCCAAGCGGAGAACGGGTGTTGAGATCGATGTACAGGCGGCGATCTTTCGGAACAGAACTCATGGCCAGTATATTCATGGCCAGCATGGTCACACCGCAGCCGTCACCCAAGCCGGTGAAGGCGAAAACTTTGGAGCCATGCTCCAGCCGTTCCCGATCAATCTTGACGACGATTTCTGCCAACTGCTGCGTCATAAATGAGCGCGGCTGGCGGTTATGCAGGGAATAGAGGTCGTCCAACGGGATCTTTTCCTCGCTGGGCCGCAACACAAAACCGGTCAGCGGGAAGCCGAGCAGCTTTTCCACATCGGCGGGGCGCTTGATGCGGCTGTCGATCATCTCACGACCCAAGGCCACACTCACTCCAGCCAAAAGAGAAATGATAAAGCAGATAGGAACCAGTTTGCCACGCGGATCCACATTCGGATTTTCCGGCTTCTGGGCCCAGGCGGTCACCGTGATACGTCCGGGTGAGGCGAACTCCATGCGGATTTGGTCGGTGCGCTCGTTTATCCGGGTGAGGCTTTCCATTAAACGTTGAATTTCCTGGCGCTTGGTTTGGGCACGCAGTACGGCGGTGTTATATTCCAGGATTTCCTTCTGAGAACGGTCAAGCTCCTTTAAAAGCAGTTTTTCGGAATCCCGTGCCGTCCGGTAATCAACTTTGGCGCTCTCGACAGCAAGCTGATTGTCATCCAGCAATTTGCCCCGCACCGTCAGGTCCTCATTTTTTGTGACCCCTTCCCGGAGACGTTCCAGCTGACTCTCCATCTCCTTCAGACGACGCTTGAGCAGTATCTGGCGCGGATTGTCCTCGGTCATGCCGACCATCTGCTCCTTGACCTCCTGGATACGCGAACTGATCTGAATGATGAGACCGGACATCCCGAGGCCGCTGTCGAGGCGGTCTGCGACCAGTCCGGAGAGCGGCATTTTCTGTAAGGTTCCCACCTTTGCATCCAGCGCTTTCATGCGGCTTTCGGCCATAATGCGGTCAGACACCATCTTGTTGCTGGTCTTTTTCAGATCAGCGAGCGCCTCAAAGTAGATGTAGAGGTTTTTCTCTTCCGTGATGGCGGTGCCGTATTTACGGGAAATCTCCTCTAACTTGCGGTAGCCCTCATCCAGTTCCGCCTGTACTTTCTGCTTTTCCTTGGTCAACACACCCAGCTTGTAACTATCCTGATTATGGTTATTCGACTCAATGGCGTTGATATAGCCCTTGATGATGCTGTTGATCATCTCCGAAAGGCCGTCACTGTGCATACTCTCCATGGTAATGGTGATAAGCTGGGTATCGCGGATCTGAACCACTTTGATGCGACTGTTCAGTCGATTAACTGCGGACAGGATCGATTCCCCCGGCATACGCCAGACAAATTTCTGCGCTTCATAATCCTTGATGGCCCATTCCAGCACCGGATAGCTGGTAACAACCTTTACCTGAGTCCGCATCCAGTCTTCAAAGGAATTGATGAAACTGCTGTCCTCAACCCGATAAAGAATTTTAGGCATATTAGGGTTGATGTTGATCAACCCTTCAGCGCCGTACTTCGGCTTCTTTTTTAAGATGACATAGGGGATGGTGAGCAGTGAACCGATCAGCGTAATGGCGACAACGATATGCAGATACTCGATAATCGCGCCAATCGGGTTGAAGGGCTTGCTGAAAATACGCTTTGGGCGTTTGGGCGTTTGTTCACTCATTATATTCTACTCAAGGTGTAACCGGTGATCAGTAATTGGGTGAAGGGGTTGACCATCCGCAGGTAATAGTTGAAATTGGCGATTCCTTTGCGTGGCACAAAAATTATATCGTTTTTGGCCAGTATGACGTTTTCAGTAAAGTCGGCTTTACCGACGATGGTGTCCAGGCTGATCTTGATCGGCTTACCGGCGTCGGCACCCCGATTACGTACCAGCAGGACACTGTCGGTAATAGCGTTTTCCGTCGGTCCACCCGCCTGAGCAACGGCGTTCAGGAGCGATTTGACGCTGCCAACATCGAATGCACCCGGCTTGTTGACTTCGCCAAGAACATAGACGTTCGCCTCGTCAGCGTCAGGAATATAAATAATGTCGTTCCCGGCCAGGTCCAGGTTGCGCCCGGAAGATCCCCCACGCAGCATTTCATCCAGCGATACCCACAGCATCTGGTCTTTCCCCCGGATGATGGCGCAATTGGAAGGCGGTCGGCTCTGCGCAGTACCGGAGAAAACACCGGCACGGGAAAGCGCCTCCAGCAGGTTCGGACGACCACGGAACTTTACCGTTCCTGGTAGTGCCACCCGCCCCAGCACGTGAACCAGGTTGTTTTCAAATGACTTGATGCGGAGGGTTAACGCCGGCGCGTCGAAATAATTCCGGAGGGATTTTTTGAGGAGCGCTTCAACCTCCGTACGCGTTTTGCCACTTACCTGCACCTCCCCTGACGGGTACAGCGTCATGCTGCCATCGGGACTGACCGTCTGTTCGCCGGCAATTTCGGGTAATGACGGTGCCAGAACTTCCACCACATCACCGGGGCCGAGCAGATACTCTCGATTCAAGCCGTTTTCGAATGCCTTCAAGATATCCGGCGGAGTCGGCGTCATCTCCGGTTGGCCCGGAGCGGACACTACCCCGGTAACCGGCAGATTCACCGTCGCCGGAAGGGTTGCACAGGCGGCCGGCAGCAGACATAACAGCAGCAGAAAAAAAGTGCGAAGGTACGTCATGAGGGTTTATTTCCTTCAATTAATCGTTTCGTCATGGTAAGGCGTTTCCCGCCGGTAAAATTTTCAAGAGTTACGTCATCCATCAAGGTGCGAATGATATAGAGGCCATAGCCACATTCGGCAGCATCCTCAAAATCAGGCTCCGGCACGTCTTCAAGATGCAATTCACAGCCTTGGTCGTCTACGGTGATGACAACATGTTCGCTATCCCACGAAAAACCGAGGATAACTTTTTCGCTGCTCTTGCAATGACGAATAGCGTTGGTCAATGCCTCGCTCACGGCCAGAGCTATATTGTAGCCCAGGTGCGGTGGCGGTGAATCACCCAGTATCTCGCCGATAACCTCATCAGTGAACAGGGCACCGCTGCGCAGGGAATCCAACATGGCTGATAATTCGATTGTTCTGGCTTTCATGGCTCTATCCCGCAGCCAGAGCGGCGGCGGTCGTTTCATAAATATCGAAGATACGGTGCAGGCGGGTAAGCTCAAAAATTGTATGTACCTCTGGAATAAGCCCGGCAATGCGGATTTCGCCACCCTCTTTCGCCACTCCGCGAAGGCCGCCTACCAAGGCACCCATGCCGGAGCTGTCGATGAAATTCACCTGTGCCATGTCGAGGATGATTCTTTTTTTGTCCGCTTCCAGCAGCAGCGAGATGACACTTTTAAACTCACGGGCACAGAGGGCATCAAAGCGGCCTGCCATGGAAACAATCGTAAATACTCCCTCTTGATTATGCGTTATGGACATAGTCTGCAATCTCCTTTGATCTTATGCGTCGGTTTGTCTGCTGTTACAGCCCTTCAGCCAGTTCCATCAATGCCTGCTGCAGCGGCGAAAGTTCCTGCTTATGGCGGGCGTCATCAATAATCCAGCCGATATCATGTTCGGCTATCGTGATGGCATTGCCCTGCGGAGTAATGCAGTGACCGCCGAAAATTATTTTCTGCTTCACCGTTGCGATACCGCTAATGCGTGTGTAGCCATCCACCAGGCACTCTTCAACTACCGCCCCCGCTTCAATTACGGATCCAGGGCCGATCACGGTTGGACCGATAATTACTGCGCCATCGCCAATGGCAACACTGCCGCCAATAACGACAGGTGGCCGTATGGTGACATTATCCCGGTTCATCGCCAGGTTGACTCCGGCAAACACTCCCGGAGCGATCTCTTCACCGGCCGGTCGATAGCCGCGCAACTCTCCTGCCAGCAATCGGTGCACGGCATCCCAATACGATGATACCGAACCGATATCCAGCCAGGTAAACGGGAGCGTCACGCCGAAGAGCGGCGCGCCTGCGGCAACCAGAGCCGGAAAAAGCTGTGAACCGATATCATATTCAACCCCGGACGGGATGTAGTTGAATATTTCCGGCTCGAACAGATAAATACCGGTGTTGGCGACGCACGAAATGGCCTCCTCAGGACGGGGCTTTTCCTGAAAGCGCACAATACGGCCATCGTCGGCCACCTCAACAATGCCATAGCTGGAGACTTCGCTACGATCAACCTCTTTCAGGACAATCGTCGCCAGCGCCTTGCTTTTCTTATGAAAGGCTACCGCCTCACGAAGGTCGAGATCGATCACCGCATCGCCGCACAGGACCGCAAAGGTATCGGTAAAAAAACCGGAGAAATCCTGGATTTTGCGCATGCCGCCAGCCGAGCCAACGGCACTGCCTTCCAGTGCACCATCCACCAATGCACCCTCAAACGAGTACGCAATCCGGGCACCATAGCGGCTGCCATCACGGAAATAGCTCTCTATCGCATCCGAGAGATAGCTGGTGTTTATGACAATCTCGTCAAACCCCTGTGAGACAAGGTGCTCAATAATAAATTCCAGCACCGGTTTTCCGGCCAGGCAGATCATCGGCTTGGGGACAGTTCCGGTAATCGGTCGAACCCGGGTACCTTTGCCGGCCCCCAGAATCATGGCTTTCATATTCGATCCTCCATACGTTCAATGGCGAGAAGAGAAAGGTCATCATCAAAGCTGTCACTGCCACGATGTACGGCAAGTTCGCTTCTGAGACGATCAATAACCTCGCGTAACGGCTGATTCCAACCGGCACGCAACACATCAAGCAGCGCTTTTTCTCCGAACATGGTACCGGTTGCGCCGCGACATTCGGTAATGCCGTCCGAATAAAGATAGAGGCGCCCGCCCGCTTCAAAGCGGAACGATACATCCTCAAAATCGGCTTCGGGAATTAGTCCTATGGGAAATCCTCCTCCTCCAATGGTCCGGACTTCTCCACCCGGAGCCTGGTACACAGGTGAAGGATGACCCGCCTGAGTAATAGTGGTTGTGCCGTCGCGCAGATCCACGGAGCCGTATAACATGGTGAAATACTGCATCTGCTCGCCATCGCTCATAAATTGTTTATTCAATGCCAGAGCCACATGTGCAGGTGAATTCAGGGAGACTATCAGATCTTGTCTGTTTTCACAGGTATCGCAGTAGGTTTGCCCTAAAGGCCCGTTAATGGTGAAATGAGACTGGGGAGAAAGCACCCTGCTTAACGTGGTCGAAAGCAGTGCTGCCGGTATGCCGTGACCACTGACATCAATCAGATAAAAATTCAGGTGATTCGAGTCAACCGGGAAGATGTTGAAAATATCGCCTGCAATAAATGTGGAGGGGGAGAAAAGCCAGTCAAAATGAAAGCCGGGCAGCGATACGTTCCTGTCGGGTAACAGGGTCAGTTGGATCTGGGCTGCCGCTTCCAGGTCAATTTTTACCGAATCATACATCTCATTTAATGCCAGGTTTTTTTCATCCAGTTCGCTATTGGCCTGGGTTAATTGCCGTTCAAGACGAACCATTCGAGCCGCAGCATTCAGTCGAACTTTCAGCTCTCCGATTTCAAATGGTTTGGATATGAAATCGTCGGCACCCGCTTCCATTCCAAGCACCAGATCTTCCTTGTCGCTCTTCGCGGTAAGCAGAATCATATAGGTATAGCCCGGAAAACCTGCAGAACGGACTCTGCGGCAGAGATCCGGCCCTTCCAGGTCAGGCATAAGCCAGTCGGTCAGAACGATCTCCGGTCGATTTTTCTGGATGATGTCCCAGCCGGTTTCGCCATCCGAAGCGACCAGCACCAGATAGCCCCATTTTGTCAGATAGCGTGAGAGGACATCGGTGATATGCTTCTGATCGTCTACGCAGAGAACGGTAATCATGCTAAAGCTCCTGTTTCCTGTGTTTCCGCTGCTCCGGCATATTCGTCAACTGCTTTCAATAATTTGTCCTTGTGAATAGGTTTTGTCAGATGGGCGGTGCAGCCGGCGGCAAGGCTTCTCTGACTGTCTTCCTTAAGCGCATTAGCTGTCAGGGCGATAATCGGCAGTGGTGCCCGTCCGTTTTCCTGCTCCCACTCCCGGACCAGGCGTACCGCAGTGTAGCCATCCATGACCGGCATCTCCATGTCCAGCAGCACCAGATCATACGTACCTTTTTTTATTTTGGCAACCGCCTCTTCACCGTTCACGGCGGTCTCCACGCGGTGAACGGTGCGGCGAAAATAGGCGTTCAGCACGGTGCGGTTGTCCTTGTTGTCATCAACCAGCAACAATGACAGTGATCGTATCGGTTTTTCTTCTGCACTAACTTCAGGCTGATGCTCCGGTGGTGTTTCAACCGGCATGGCGAAGCGGCAGGTGAAATGAAAACAGCTCCCCACATCCGGGGTGCTTTCCACACTGATCTCTCCCCCCATCATCTCTGCAAGTCGCTTCGAAATAGAAAGTCCCAGGCCTGAACCACCGTAATTGCGGGTGGTGGATGTGTCCGCCTGACTGAAATTTTCAAAAATTGTGTGCAGCTTGCCGGACGCGATACCAATGCCGCTGTCACAGATAGAGAACTTCACCGTACAGTTGTTGCCATCAGTCACGGCCAGTTCAACCGCCAGGCTGACGCCCCCCTGTCCGGTAAATTTTATGGCATTGCCCACAAGATTAATCAGGATCTGCCGCAGCCGGAAAGAATCTCCCACAAGCCAGTTGGGAATATCCTGCCCCAGTGTCGATGTGAGAGTTAAATTCTTTTGGGATGCCCGTACCGACATCATGTTCATAAATTCCTGAATACAGTCCGGCAGATTAAACAGAGCGCAATCAAGCCGGAGCATTCCCGCTTCTATTTTAGACAGGTCCAGAATGTCGTCAATCAGCCTCTGAAGAGTTTCACTGGCGGAATAAACGACCGAAAGGTATTCCGCCTGTTCACTGTTCAGCGGGGTTTCAACCAGGATATCGAGCATACCAAGAATAGCATTAAGCGGAGTGCGGATTTCATGGCTCATGCTGGCCAGAAAATCACTCTTGGTTTTACTGGCCTGCTCAGCATGATCCCGAGCCAGCTTGTCATGCAACGCTACTTCAATAAGCTCTTTTTGGAGGCGCTTCTGTTCTCCGATATTTTCCTTAACGCCGACGAAATTGGTGATGTCACCGTTTTTGTCCCGAATCGGCGATATGGATGCCAACTCCCACACCATGCTGCCGTCTTTATTGCGGTTGTGGAATTCACCACGCCATTCGCGTCCGGAAAGAAGTGTCTGCCACATCTCCTGATAGAGTTCAGGTGGCTGCTCACCTCCTTTCAGGATGCGGGGGTTCTGCCCCAAAACCTCCTCGGAGGAATAACCGGTCAGTTGGGTAAACTTGGGATTGACGTATTCTATCGTGCCGGCGCGGTCGGTGATGATAATTGAAACGGGGCTATGCTCCACGGCGGTGGACAGCTTGCGCAGGGAACGTTCCATAAGTTTGGTCGAGGTTATATCGCGGAGCATCCCTACGGCATGCCACTCACCATTCAATTTTACCGGTGACAGTGATAACGCCACTTCAATCTCCTGGCCATCTTTTCGTATGGCGAAACGTTCGAGTGTCCTGCCCAGGGCGTTACCGGTGCCGGAACGGAGGAATTCCGGAAAGGCCGCGTGAAAAGCGGCATGGTAGTGTTCAGGAACCAGCAGGTTGTGGAGATCCTTGCCAAGCGCCTCCTCGGGTGAATACCCCAGAATCTGTGCGGCTGCGGGATTCCAATAGGTGATGGCGCCGGTGGGATCCATCATTAAGATCGCATCGATGGCTGAATCAGTAATACCGCGCAAACGGCTTTCGCTGGCTTCGGCCCCCTCTTTGGCTGCCGTCAATTCCGCGACGCGCTCGGCGATGACGCGGGACATGGTGTTGAAGGCAACTCCCAGTTGTCCCACATCGTCATTTCCTTCCGGCACCGGTGACGGCGGCAGATTACCGGCGGCAACCTCCAGGCTGGCCCTGGTCAGAGAGGTCAGGTGACGTGTCAGCCAATAGCCGATCATCAGCATGAAGAGTGAAGAGAGGATCAATTCAACCGCTGCGATGCTTAATCCCTGGGCCAGCAGCATACGCCGGGCAGAGACGATATGCGAAAGGTCGAGGCCGAAGTGAAGCGTCCCGAGCGGCTGCTTCTGCATGGAAATCGGCACTACCACGTCATAACGCGGCTCCTTGTCCTCCATAAACAGCAACAGATCTTTACTTGGTACGGGGAGCGCCCGGTCAAGGGGCCATCCGCTGGAAGCGGCCCGTTTACCGGCGGTATCAACGACAACAATATAATCAACCTTGCCGGCGGTCCGGCTCTCATTAATAATCGCCTGCACCGTGGCGTAATCCCGCTGGGCTAACGGCGCGGTCAGAGCCGCCTCCAGCACCGGGTAATACTGCTCAGCCTGAGAGCGGGCCTGATTGGTCATGGCACCGTGCAGCAGGCGCAGGCTGTTAGAAACCAGAATCGTCAGCATCAGCAGTTCTACGCCTATCGCCAGCAGCAGCAGTCGACCACGGATGGTATGCGGGAGTGAGATCCTCTTCATTTTGCGTTGTTACGGAGAAATTTTCTTACCTCAGCGGCGTACGAATCCATCTCCTTCAGTTCATTCGGGTGCAACGTGCGGTATCCCTGTAACATGGTGGCGTCAAAATATTTTTTTGCCTCCGCGGTCGCCGCAAAAGCCCACAACGCCGCGTCTATTTTGCGCTGCAGTGCGGCGTGGCGCTTGTTCAACATATAGACGCGCCCTGCCATGGATTTACTTTCATCCAGTATCCGCAACTGACTCTTCAATTCCGGTGTAAGCTTCTGGTAATTTGCCAGGGAAGCAAAGCCTGCGGCGGCATCACCGGCGGCAACCAGTTGCGCCACGCTGTCAGAGGCGCTGACAAACTTTATAGGATTGGCACCCACCCGGTTGTTTGTCAGCCAATGCATACCCCACAGCGTCACAAGAGAGGTCTGACTTAAGCCGAGAACATCTTTCCCCTTCAGGTCGGAGGCTTTTTTTATGGGCCCTTTTGCGGCGACTATCGTCACCGCCTTAAAATCGGCCTTGTAGGTGAGAAGCGGGGTGTATGCCGCATCTGTCTGGAACAGCCGCGCCTGATGGCCGGTCGTGACGGCGATATCATATTCCTGGGCGAGGCCGCGTCGGGCAAAGGTGTCAAAATCAGGAGCGGTCGCAATGGCAACCGATCTGCCAAGCGCCTTTTCCATAGAGATGCGCAGCGGTTGGTACATCTCTAAAATGACGCGGGCGCTGGTATGCGGCGCAATACCGATAATAAAGGAATCTTCGGCGTTCGCCATGCCGGCAGCCGGCAACAGGAGTAAATAAATAAGAAAAAAACGTAAGTATTTCATGGGGTAATCTCCCGTATTAGTGTTGCTTTGAAACGGCACTTCATAGCCACAAAAAGGCACAAAAGTCGCAAAAAGCAGGATGTTATAGTGAGTGAATATTTAACCCGTTTGGTTAGTGGGTCTTATTGAATAACCCCAAGTATTTCTTGTGCTTTTTGTGCTTTTTTGCGGCTAACTGTTTTTTCTAGGTTTAATTTTTTCACACCGTGGTCAGCTCCGCCACTGCCTCTTCAACTGTTGCCACCATTGGCACGATCCGATCCATCCGTGTTAAACGAAAGAGCGAACGCACATTGGTGTCGGCACCGAAAACGGCAATCGCACCACGGTCTCCCAGCGATTTTAACAGCGAGATAATGCCACCCAGGCCGCTGCTGTCAACAAAAGCCACGTCACCTAAATCAAGAGCGATCACCCGGTGACCCGCCTGGACTTTTTCGGCCATGAACAGCTTGAATTCCTGCGCGACCGCTGCATCGAGACGTCGCTCGAGTGGCCTGACAATTAGTACATCCTGTTCCTGTCGTTCTTCAAACTGCATAATGTTCTCCTTCTGGTGCTGATAAACGTCAGGCCAGGGTCCAGATGTCCCTGGCGTATTCTCGAATAGTACGGTCGCTGGAAAATTTACCAATGCGGGCCACGTTCAGGATCGCCTTCTTCGCCCACAATTCAGGACGGGCAAAATCATCCGCCACGGTGGCCTGAGCTCCGGCATAGCTGTCAAGGTCAGCCAGGTGAAAATAATGATCTGGAGTGTCGAGCAGGGAATGACGAACCCAGGCGAACAG
>CAIRND010000080.1 GCA_903879825.1 uncultured Geobacteraceae bacterium | reverse complement strand
GGATGATCTCGGGGGCGGTCCAGATGTTGGCCGGTGCCAAGGATATTGATTATCCGACGGAACGTAGTATTGGAGAAAGCTTGGCGCTGGAAGGGTTGCAGCGTTTTGGCACTCCGGTAAAAAATGAATTGCTGCAGCAGTATGTTAATCTGGTCGGGACCGCCGTTGCCTGTAACAGCAAGCGAGCGACAATACCGTACCAGTTTGCCGTGCTGGACAGTTCGGTGCAAAACGCCTTTGCTGTGCCGGGCGGAATAATATTTATCAGTCGAGCTCTGGTTGGCCTTTTGGGAAATGAAGCGGAGTTGGCGGCTGTTCTGGCTCACGAAATCGGCCACGTTTCTGCGAAGCACGCTTTGACAACGATTCAGAGAACACAATTGTTGCAGGGGGCGGGGAAAGTTGCTGCAGCAGGTATCGGCGGCGAGAAAGGTAAAAAATATGCTGCAACCATCACCGGGCTGCAGACGGCTCTTTTCGACAAGGGACTTGATAAGGAGATGGAGTTTGAAGCCGATGCCGCAGCAATGGAGACAACCTATCGCACCGGATATAATCCCTCTGCCATGATCACTGTTCTGAAGAAACTGCAGAAACTGGAAGTAGCAAGTAAAGATAAAAAAGGGTCGTGGTTTTCAACCCATCCGCCGCTTTCCGAACGTATAGAACGGCTGCAGACCCAACTGAAGCAATATCCCGATTATGAAGCGCTGGCGAATGTGCGGGAGAGGTTTTTGAAAAGTGGAAAAATGAAATAATCTGTTGGTTAAGCCCCCTCATTGCAGACGCAATGAGGGGGCTTTTTTTAAATGAAGACGCGACACCTATTGGTGCGACACTGAAGTTTTAAAAATGCGGACTCTAATTTCTCAGGCCATCGCTGCAACAGCGGTCAATAAATGAAACCAAACAACCAGAGAGGTATGCGTATGCCGTGACCAGTCTCTATGTTATCCAGCGCTAGCCAGGCGTTCTCTATCTCCCTGATCTGACTCGCATCCTTGTTCTTGCCTCCGACCTCAAAGGTTACAGCGTCATCCACCAGGAAATCACCTTTTGATGGCACTGACACGGTATGTGCGGTTCGAAGCATATTCACAAAGAATGTTTCCCTCATGGCGCCGATGTCTGGGTCACGACTGCGAGAGAGTGCGTGATAGAGGTTCGGGTTATTCAGGTAAATTTTTTCAGGTTTTTCCATCTCGCGTAGCCCTTTGCCACTCTTGGTTACCGATAGTATGACACCGGCGTCCTCAAGAAACTTCAGGTACGTTTTGAGGGTACGCTCGTCGCCAATTCCCAGAAGGTTTTTCAGATGTTTCATGTCTGGAGTGAATGGTACTAAGGATGAAATTATCGAGAGTAGTTTTTCAATCTTACGGATGCTTGAACCGTTGAGGGTCTGGTGAATCGCTGGTAAGTCAGATTCCAGAGTAGTATGGATATTCTGCTCAAGAGTCATGAAGAAAAGGCTCTTATCTTCATATTCTTTGAAATAGGGGTAATAGCCATGTTCCAGATAATCTTTGAACAGCGCTAACACCTTTTGACCCTTTTTTCCAAGCTCGGCCACAATTAAATCGGCAGTCACCTGATGATTTGACAGCAACGAACCAAGAGGTAGAGCGTCGAAGTAAATGCCGTTATTCATGCCGATGAACTCACGGAAGGACATGCCGTACATCTGAAATACAATGGCCCGCCGGCTCAGGTCATGGCTCCCTTTAGTGATCTCCAGGGCAGAACTACCGGAAGCAATAATCTTCAAGTTTGGAAAGGTATCGCAGATGCTTTTCAGCTCCATGGACCATGCCGGATATTTGTGGATTTCATCAAAACAGATCAGTTCGCCACCCATCTTGCAGAATTCGTCGGCGATCTCATAGAGAGATGAACGGGCAACCAGAAAATGGTCCGCCTGAATGTAGAGTGCCTTTCGTCCAGTGCGGTCATCGTTATACTGCTCCAGCAAGTGCTGAGTCATGACAGTCGTTTTGCCGATACCGCGTTGTCCGATGATAATTGAAAATCGGTTGGTTAGTGGGTGGTCGCGCAGAAAATACCGCTTGAAATCTCGGTTGCGGATTCTCAGAAAAGATTGGCTTAAGGGGATAAGGTCATCAAGCATCGAAATACTCCAAACAGGATTTGATTACTACTTTATGCGATATTTTATAGTAATGCAATACTATTTAAGACGCTAGCGACCGTGCGGGAGAGGTTTTAAAAAATCGGAAAAGTGAAATAAGCTGCAGCGGGCTCTAAACGAATCCCAATTCTATCCGTTTACCAAACACTCGGGCTATTTTTTCCAGCGTCTTGACGGTGGGGTTGGCTTTGCGGGGATTTTCCAGCCGTTGATAGACTTGATAGGAAATGTTGAGTTGCCGGGCTACTTCCGTTTGTGGTCGATCGGCGCGCAGTGCGCGTAGCATTATGGCAACAGCGATGTGGGGAGCAACCGGTATGTTGTATGTTGTTTTGTCAGTAATAGGAGAAGGTGCTGGAATGACGAAGTTACGTTCGAAATCGGATTCGATGCAACCATTGAGAGCCTCCTCGGCATTATGCAGTGCCTCCTCCATCGTGGCACCATATGTCATAATATTTTCCAGGTCAGGAAAGCTGACGAGATAACCTTCGTCCTGACTTTCTATGTGTGCCGGATATGCAAGCATGATGTTACTCCTTTATTCCTGCCTGTTTCAGAATGCCGTGGACAAGTCCCTTGAGCAGGTCGGTTGAACCGTGAACCGGAACGGGAACTGATCGGCTCCCCTCTTGTGTCATGATGTGGTGGCTGCCGAAGATGCGATCAAGCAGCCATCCATTTTCTTCGAGTAGTTTTTTGAGTTTTTTGCCGGTCATTTATGAATTTATACAGTATATATGATGTGTGTCAAGGGAAAGAGAAGGAAAAATGGGACATTCGCCCTAATATATTTCTGGCAGGACAAGCCCCGGCCATTATTTTATTTTGAAAGGCACGAATACCTGCTTTAGCGTCGCTTAAAACCCCTGTTTCAGAATAATTATGATTTGACAACTCAGCTCTAAAAAATGTATACAGTATGCGATTTTCACTGTTGTTTTTACCACTGGTAACTGCACGAAATATATCCCACGAAGGAGGAGTTTACAGATGATTGAAATGTATCTTGCACACGAAAATGAAAGAGCGGCACAGGGTATTCCCGCGCTGCCACTGACTCCGGAACAGACGACTGACCTGTGCGAACTGCTGGTGAATCCACCTGCGGGAAAAGAGGCTTTCCTCCTTACCCTGATCAAGGATCGTGTCTCTCCCGGCGTTGATCCGGCTGCTGAAGTAAAAGCTGCATTCCTTGCTGAAATCGTTGTCGGCACAAAAAAATCACCACTGGTTACTCCGGTTGATGCCATTCGTATGCTCGGCACCATGATCGGCGGTTATAATGTGGCCCCTCTGGTTGGCGCATTGACTGACCCTGCACTGGCTGGCGAAGCAGCGTGTGCCCTGTCCGGCATGACTCTTGTTTATGATGGCTTTGAAAAAGTTGTTGAGCTTTCCGCAACCAATGAAGCAGCAAAAAAAGTCCTTCAGTCCTGGGCCAACGCTGACTGGTTTACGCACAAACCAAGCCTGGCTGAAATCATCAAAGTCAAGGTGTACAAAGTGGAAGGCGAAATCAACACTGATGAT
>CAIRND010000079.1 GCA_903879825.1 uncultured Geobacteraceae bacterium | reverse complement strand
TAGCGGCCGGGTCTGGGTGGAGTCGGATGGGGTGGGGAAGGGGAGTCGGTTTTGTTTTACTGTCGGGGGATGAGGGGTTTTAACGTAAAAATCTCTCTCTACGTAATAATCCTAAAAACGGCAGTTCATTGCCACAAAAAGGCACAAAAGTCACAAAAAAGTAAGATGTTATAGTGAATAAATATTTAACCAGTTTGTTAGTGGTTATTATCACATAACTGCAAGTATTTCTTGTGCTTTTTGTGCTTTTTTGCGGCTAACTGTTTTATTGGGATAATCATTTAGGAGGTACAACAATGAACGGTGAACCATTGACGATTTTACTGGTCGAAGATAACCTTGATCACGCCGAGTTGATAATGCGCAACATGGAGGATTTTCAGGTAGCCAATAATATCTTTCATGTGGAGGACGGTGAAGCGGCCCTTGATTATCTGTATGGGCGGGGTGCGTACGCTGACCGGATAAAATATCCTTTGCCGAATCTTATGCTGCTTGACCTGCGCCTGCCCAAGATAGACGGACTGGAAGTGCTTAAAGCTGTCAAGACTGATGAAGCTCTGCGGCCACTGCCGGTAGTGATCTTAACCACCTCGGATGCTGAACGTGATATGGCAATGGCCTACGAATATCATGCCAACAGTTATGTGACCAAACCGGTTAATTTTGAGGATTTTAGCAAGTTGTTACGAGATTTAGGGTTTTATTGGTTGGCCTGGAACAAGCGACCGTGGTAAGAAGCTATAATTTACCAGCTCATTTTGTGGATAAAAGGATTCTTCATGCTGACAGATAACCTCGATGCGCCTTTGATACTGGTCGTTGAAGACGACAAGAACCACGCGGAGCTTATCAACCGGTCGTTTGAAGATGATCAGAAAGAATTCCGCCTGGAAATCGTTACGACATTCAAAGGTGCAAAGAGCTCAATGGAAGATCAGATGCCGGCTCTTGTGCTTACGGATTTTCGTCTCCCTGATGGGTCGGGGAGCGATATTGTTGTTCTGGTGCATGGCCGATGTCCGGTAATAATGATGTCCTCCTTCGGCAATGAGCAGATTGCTGTGGAGGCGATGAAAATCGGCGCCCAGGATTATATTGTAAAATCACCGGAAACATTTGATAGCCTGCCTCGCACGGTTACGTTTGAACTGATGACATGGGCATTGATCGTGGCTCGCAGGCAGGCTGCTGATGCAGTGCTTCGCTCGAAAAAAGATTGGGAACGGACATTTGATGCTGTTCCCGATCTGATTTCTATTATTAATCTTGACCGCACTGTTACCCGGGTCAACAGAGCCATGGCTGAGCGGTGCGGTTTGACTCCGGGAGAACTTGTCGGTCGGAAATGTTGCGAGATAGTCCATGGATTGGATAATCCACCCGGTTGCTGTCCTCAGAACTGCATGGCCTCGCATGGTAAGTTCTCTTATGAACGAATCGAGGAAAAGAGGCTTAATGGGGTTTTTGATGTCTCAGTATCGCCACTTTTTAATGATGACGGAGTGGTGACGGGCTGTGTGCATATAATGCGGGACGTTACCGAGCATATACGAATTGAGGAAGATCGAAAAGGTATGGAAAGGCAGTTGCAGCACACTCAAAAATTGGAAAGTCTTGGCGTTTTGTCGGGCGGCATTGCCCATGATTTCAACAACATTCTGACGATTATATTGGGGCATTGCTATATATTGAAAGAAAATATTGATTCGGACGCTGAACGTGAAACCCATGTCCGGATGATTGAATCCGCTGCT
>CAIRND010000078.1 GCA_903879825.1 uncultured Geobacteraceae bacterium | reverse complement strand
TTTTTACTTGCAGCAATTTCTTCCGGCGTTCCGTATTCCAGCACCACACCACTACTCAGAATATAGGCATAATCACAGACACCAAGCGTTTCCCGTACATTGTGATCAGAAATCAATACGCCTATATTCTTATTTTTAAGGGAGACTATTAGCCCCTGAATATCGGCAACTGCAATCGGGTCTATTCCCGCAAACGGCTCGTCAAGTAAAATGAATGAGGGGTTCGTTATAAGGGCCCTGGCAATTTCGACACGGCGACGTTCGCCGCCCGACAGCGCATACCCTTTGGATGATGCGATGTGAGTAATGGAGAATTCCTCAAGTAACTGCTCCATTCTCTGCCGGCCACGTCCTTTATCGGACTCCACTGTTTCAATAATAGCCATCAGATTATCGGCCACCGACAGCTTTCGAAAAACAGATGCCTCCTGCGGAAGATAACTGATCCCACGGCGCGCCCTCTGGTACATCGGGAGTAACGTTATATCCTCATCGCCGAGAAAAACCTGACCACCATCTGGCTGTGCCAATCCGACGACCATATAAAAAGTCGTTGTTTTGCCAGCCCCGTTCGGCCCCAAAAGCCCAATAACAGAGCCAGACTCGATTGAAATATCAACACCGCCAACGACATGACGGTCACCGTATTTTTTTTTGAGTGACCGTGTCCAAAGCTTTGAAGAATCAACGAGTTCCAGCATCATTCTTCCTTGCGGGCTGATTAATAATTGCTTCTACGCGTGCTTTGGGATCGCCACCGCTTGAAACATCACTTTTATCATCATCAACATAGTAGGTAATAACTTTCCCGCTAATGCTGTCTCCACCCTGCACAACCCGAGGGGTCCCGGTCAAAATAATTCGCCCATTGTGGCTATCGTACAGCGCTTGGTCAGCGAAACCGGTTCTATTTAGCTGGATAATTCTGACATTTCCCGAGGCTTCAACTTTTTCTACCTCTCCGTTTTTATCCGCATACATAACGATCAATTTATCAGAGAAAATAGTTATATCACCCTGTTTTGCGACAACTTTTCCAGAAAACAGTGCAGTTTTACCTTTGTTATCCGCTGTCATTTCGTTGGACTTGACGGTAATAGGCAGGCTTGAGCGATCTTTATGGACAGAAGCAGCAGCCGTAATCCCAGAAAAAGATAACAAACACCATACGCTGATCAACATGATACGGAGCATATGTAGTTTCGTCATAGTAATCCCAAACCAGTGAAGTCGCACTAAACAAGATAAAACGATAATAAACAGAATGTTATTTCATTACTACTAAAGCATTTATTGAAGAAAAAAAACGGGCCCGCTGATCATCTACTCCCAAATCCATGCCTACTGCTGTAAGATGCAGCCTTTGTTGCCGGAAGGTTATCGGGTCTGACGTTGTAAAATGGGCGGTTACACCAGTGTATAAAAGAGTATTTGTTTTAAAACTGGCCCCATCTTCAGTCACAACATTAACATGACCGTTAAGATGGACCGTTTTATCTGTGCTGCTGTACTCACCTTTATCAGCCGTAACAGTTATCTGGCCGTGAGACCCGGTTTTTTGAAACACCATCCGGATGTCAGAAAGATATGCGGTATTGCCACTTTTATCGTAGTCAACCCGTTCCGCTACAAGCTCCCATTCAACCAGGCCATCTTTAATCTCTGAAAAATGTGCTTTTTTCAAGACCACATCAATATTGTGTGGAAGCTGTTGATTAGCAGACGTGACCGGACCGGACCCAGTAGAACTATTCCGGAAAACTACCGCCGAAATACCGACAATAACCGCTATCACAAGAAGTGCCAATAACGGCTTGATATAACGTGACGATATCATAATTGGGGGGAACTATATCATCGGGGAGCAGTACTGTCCAGCATAACGTGGGGGTTTGATGCTTTTGGCACAAAGATTGAAGCAATTTCTGCACAAGCATATTTACAGATCATATCGGGCTACAATTTCATTCCACAGACCGCGTCCTCTGAGGATCAGATCGCATACTTCACGCACCGCACCCCGACCACCGGCAAGCGAGGTTACATAATGAGCTGCATTGCGGGCTTCAATCAGTGCATCAGAAGGAGCCGCAGCAAAAATCACCTGTTTCATGACCGGAACATCGATAACGTCGTCTCCCATATACGCAATCTGACTGTCGACTAATCCGGTTCTCCGTTTAATATCCCGATAGCTCTCAAGCTTCTTAAGCGCGCCTTGATATACTAGCTCGACACCCAGCTCTTTGGCCCTGATATCGACAACCAGCGAAGTACGACCGGTAATAATGCCGACCTCAATGCCATAACGCTGCAGCATTTTGATGCCGTGACCGTCTTTGACGTTGAATGTTTTAGTTTCCAGGCCGTTACCATCGTAAATGATGCCTCCGTCGGTCATAACGCCATCGACATCAAGCAATAATAAGCGGATATCTGCTAATTTATCATTCATCAGGCTATACCGGCCTTTAGGATATCGTGTAAATGAATAACACCGCACGGTGCAGCGCTCTGGTCGTCTTCAAAGACAAACAGAGAGGTAATGGCACGTTGCTCCATTATCTGTAAAGCTGCTGCGGCAAGCTCTGATCGTTTAATCCGCAGTGGACCATGTTTCATAATTTCCGAAGCACGCTGATTAAGGATATCGAAACCCTTTTCCAGGGAACGGCGCAAATCCCCATCGGTGATGACACCTTTCAAGCCACCGACTGAGTCGCAGACACCGGTTACTCCAAGTCCCTTATCAGTGATCACGAAGAGTGCTTCTTTCATCAGCGTATCTTCCTGTACAAGAGGAATCGTATCACCTGAGTGCATCAGATCTTCAACCCGCAGTATCAACTTTTTACCGAGCGACCCACCGGGGTGAAATATAGCAAAATCCTCTGCCTTGAAGCCGCGGCGAACCAGCAGCACAACAGCAAGAGCATCCCCCATAGCAAGTGTGGCAGTTGTAGAAGCGGTTGGAGCAAGTCCAAGCGGACAGGCCTCCTCCGCGACCGAGACATCAAGAAAAACATCACTTAAACGTGCCAGATTTGAAGTCGGATTTCCGCTCATAGCGATGAGATGTGCGCCCAGACGTTTAATCGAAGGAAGTATTCGTAGAATTTCGTCTGTTTCACCACTGTTTGAAATGGCAATCACAACATCACCGGTCATGATCATACCCAAATCACCGTGGATTCCCTCTGCCGGATGCAGAAAAAAAGCCGGGGTGCCGGTAGATGCCATGGTGGAAGCAATTTTTTGCCCTACCAAACCTGATTTACCCATTCCGCTGACGATCACCCGCCCTGAACTTCCCACTATCAGGTCAATGGCCCGTTCGAAGGAGGTATCTATACGTTCAGACATAGCAGAAAGGGCCTGAGCCTCTACCCTGATCACCCGGCGTGCCTCATCGATGACATTCATACCGTCTGTCTCCGTTTAATAATACTATCCAGCGCTTTTAAAGTTTTCAACAATTCTGGAAGATCGTTAAGGTTGATTGAATTGGGACCGTCACAAAGTGCTTTGTCCGGGTCTTCATGCACCTCCATGAAGATACCATCAATTCCTGTGGCAACTGCCGCCCGCGACAGATACTCGACAAATTCACGCTGTCCACCTGAACTATCGCCCTGACCACCAGGGAGCTGCACACTGTGAGTCGCGTCAAAAACAACCGGGTAACCGGTGGCACGCATAACCGGAAAACTACGCATATCAACTACTAAATTGTTGTAACCGAAAGAAGCCCCACGCTCGGTAAGTATGATATTTTCGTTACCGCTTGCGGAAAGTTTACCCGCAACATTTTTCATATCCCACGGAGCCAGAAATTGCCCTTTTTTTACGTTAATAATCCGGCCACTTTTGGCAGCAGCCACCAATAAATCGGTCTGCCGACAGAGAAAAGCAGGAATCTGAATAATATCAAGCACTTCAGCAGCCGGTGCAATCTGTTCAATGGAGTGAACATCTGAGATTACCGGAACACCCAACGCTTCTTTCACCTTGCGCAGAATGGCAAGCCCTTCCCTGAGACCCGGACCACGGTAGGCGTTGATCGAAGTACGATTGGCCTTATCGTAGGAAGCCTTGAAAATAAAGGGAATTGAAAGCCCGTTACAAATAGTCATCAAACGTTCTGCATGCCGCATGGTCGTACTTTCACTTTCAATTACGCACGGCCCGGCAATCAGAACCAAAGGGCGATTGTTTCCAATTATTACATTCCCGGATATTATTTCACGCGTCATGACTTACCCCCTATTTCTCTGTGCCAGTGAAGCGGCGATAAAAGCTCTGAACAGCGGATGCGGAACCAGCGGTTTGGACTTGAACTCTGGATGAAACTGGCATGCCAAGAACCAGGGGTGGTCGACAATTTCAACCACTTCAACCAGATTTTTATCCTTATAAATACCCGAAAGGACCAGTCCTTTTTCCGTTAACACATCACGGAAGGCATTATTAAACTCGTACCGGTGACGGTGTCGTTCCGATATTTCAGTTTCATTATAGGCGGTGTGAGCAAGAGAGCCTTTGATGATAGAGCAGGGAAAAGCTCCCAGACGCATGGTGCCGCCCTTTTTACTGACCGTTTTTTGCTCCTCCATCAAATGAATGAGGGCCTCGCCCCCATCCTGACGGAATTCGCTCGAGCAGGCATTTTTAATACCACAGACATTACGGGCAAACTCAATTACCGCCATTTGCATGCCGAGGCAAATTCCGAAAAACGGAATTTTATGTGTGCGGGCATACTCAATCGCCATAACTTTACCTTCCGTGCCGCGCTCACCAAAACCGCCCGGGACGAGAATGCCGTCCACATCGTCAAAATGTCCGTCTGCTCCGTCACGTTCAATTTTCTCCGCATCCAGATACTTCAGGGAAACCCGGCAATCATTGCCGATACCACCATGGGTAAGAGCTTCTGCAAGTGATTTGTACGACTCCGTCAGATCAACATACTTGCCGACGATCGCAATGCGTACCTCGCCGTTGCTCGGATGACGCAGTTTTTCCACAACATCCTGCCACTTGGTCAGATCAGGCTCTTTCGTCCAGATATTCAATTTTTCTACAATTTGATCATCCAGATGTTCCTTGTTAAGTGCCTGCGGCACGGCATAGATATGTTCGGAATCGACAACAGGAATAACGTCTTTTTCGCCGACATTACAGAACAGTGCAATCTTCTTTTTCATATCAAGCGGCAGATCGCGTTCACAGCGACACAACAGAATATCCGGTTGAATACCAATTTTGCGCAACTCCATAACGGAATGCTGCGTTGGCTTGGTTTTCAGCTCTCCTGCAGTGCGAATATAGGGCACCAGCGTAACATGAACATACAATGCGTTCCCCGGACCGCGATCAAAACGAAACTGGCGTATCGCTTCCAGAAAGGGCAATGATTCGATGTCGCCAACAGTACCGCCGACCTCAACAATTGCCACATCAGCACCTTTGGCGTTGTCTATGATCTTGAGCTTTATCTCATCAGTGATGTGTGGAATAACCTGAACCGTCCCGCCGAGATAATCGCCGCGGCGCTCCTTGGTAATAACCGAAAAATATACCTGACCAGTCGTAAAATTACTTTTTTTAGAAAGAACCGCACTCGTAAAACGCTCATAGTGCCCCAAGTCAAGATCGGTTTCGGCACCGTCATCGGTAACAAAAACCTCACCATGCTGAAAAGGTGACATGGTGCCGGGGTCAACATTGATATAGGGGTCAAGTTTCTGCATGGTTACCCGTAACCCACGCGCTTCCAAAAGTGCTCCCAGAGACGCAGCAGCAAGACCCTTGCCGATCGATGAGACAACACCGCCGGTTATAAAAATAAACTTGGTTTTCATGATATCTGCTCCTGAATATTATTAGATGCCGGGATATTTTTTAAGCTCAATCCGAAACAGGGAAAGGGCTACTTCATAAGTTTACGATACTGTTCCTGAGCTTTAATTAAATCATCTGGTGTGTCCACGCCAATCGACGTAAATTCGGTTTCAACCACTCGTATTTTCACGCCGTTTTCAATTGCTCGCAACTGCTCCAGTTTTTCAGATATTTCCAGAAACGTCGCCGGCATAGCAGCGAATTTCAGCAGAAAATCACGGCGATATACATATAATCCGACATGTTTGTAGCAGAGCAGTTTGCCACAACAAAATGATTCATCCTTTAAATCCTTCCATTTATCACGAAAAAAAGGCAGTGGCGAGCGGGAAAAATAGAGGGCATAGCCACAGTTATCGGTAACTACTTTTACGACATTTGGCGAAAGAAAATCGTGGAGACACTTGATGCGTGTCTTGACGGTTCCCATCTGAAGATCTGGTTCCTCAAGGAACGGCTGAATAGCCAGATCGATCATGGCGGGATCAATCAGCGGTTCATCGCCCTGAACATTAACAATTATATCCGAATCAAGCCCCGCAGCCACTTCTGCCAAACGGTCGGTACCTGTTTCATGGCTGGTGGAGGTCATAATCGCCTCGCCGCCGATCATATTGACTGCGTCTGCAATGCGGGCATCATCAGTCGCAACAATAACCCGACTGACCAGACGAGACTTGGCAGCACTCTCATAGACATGCTGAATCATCGGTCGACCGTCAATTTCCGCCAGGGCCTTACCGGGAAAACGTATTGATGCATAACGGGCAGGGATAACCGCTGTAATTTTCATGCCGAAGCGACCTTTTAACATACGGGAATGATGACGAAATCGTCAGGTGTCCTGAGGTAGGACGCGACAAGTTACCTCAAAAGCAGAGGGGTGTCAAGGTACGAACGGGAATAGGGGCATGAGAATTTCAGTCCACAGCAACTTCAGACCGTATCAGATCTCTCCCAATTTTCTCTTTTAATACCCTGCGCAGCTCAATCGGGTTATACGGTTTGTGCAAAAAGCCCGACTTGGGATCGGCAGCGATAACATCCGACACAGATTCCACGCCATAACCGCTACAGATTACGATCGGCACCGTCTTGTCGATCTTGCGCAGTTCATGGTATGCCTCTACACCACCCATTTCAGGCATTATCAGATCAAGCAGGACCAGATCTATCTCACTGCCGCGAGCTTTATAGATCTCAAGCGCTTCACAACCATTTGCGGCACTTATTGTCTCAAAGCCAAGCACTTCCAACAGAGCACTTTCCATATTTCGCAGGGATTCCTCATCATCTACCAGCAAAATAGTTATTTTCGAAAGTACCGTCTCGATCAAGTCCGTACGCGGCTCTGTTTCAACTGGTCCCTGCTCGGTAGTCAGGGGGAAATAGACCTTGAACGTTGTGCCGGCACCAGGTGTGCTGGTCAGATGCAGCGATCCGTTGTGTGCTTTAACGATTCCGAGTATGGCGGACATACCGAGACCGCGCCCGGCAAATTTAGTCGTATAAAAAGGTTCGAATACTCGTTGTATTGTTTCTCCACTCATACCACAGCCGGAATCCGACACCTCCAGACAGGCATAGCTGCCGGGGAGGATTTTATTGCCAAAATAATCAGTTTCAGGTTTATCGGGTAAAATTATTGTCTTTTTCAACCCCACTATCACGGTACCGGTATTTTCGCCAATGGCCTCACAGGCATTGATTATCAGATTCATAATCACCTGCTGAATCTGACTGCTGTCACCAACAATCATAGGGATATCGCATTTCATATCCCGCTTAATGATCACGTTTTTTTTGATTGCGGAGGTGAGCATCTTTACAATCTCATCCACCAGCATCCACATGCTGAACTCAGTCTGAAGCAGAGGACTTTTCCCGGCGTAGGCCAGCATCTGTTGGCAAAGATCTGCGGCACGATTAGCAGCGGATTCAATCATCCGGACATGGGTTTCACGTTCAGCGTCCGAATCAATATTTTCTTTCAATATATAGCAATGCCCCAATATAATCGTCAGAATATTGTTGAAATCATGGGCAATGCCGCCCGACAAAACGCCAAGACTTTCCAGTTTTTGAGTGTGCTGCAACTGCCTTTCCATACCTTTTCGATCTTCCTCAATTCGTATATGCTCGGTAACATCCCGCATTATGTGCACACAGCCCGTCACCACTCCGTCATCATCAAAAAGTGGCGATACTGAGACATCAAAAACCCCGTTAAGCCTCTTTTCCTCGATTCGTTCATGAGATACTTTGGCATATGAGACCATACAGTTCTGAGGACAGCAACCCGGTGGATTATCAAGTCCATGGACTATCTCGCAGCATTTCCGACCGACAAGTTCTCCAGGAGTCAAACCGCACCGCTCAGCCATGGCTCTGTTGACCCGGGTAACAGTGCGGTCAAGATTAATAATAGAAATCAGATCGGGAACAGCATCAAATGTCCGTTCCCAATCTTTTTTCGA
>CAIRND010000077.1 GCA_903879825.1 uncultured Geobacteraceae bacterium | reverse complement strand
TTACTGTGGAAAAGTACGAACAACAGAGCAGTTATACCAGGCGGTTCCAGGTTGATTCCGGGCTTAGTTATCTTGTGGGTAAGCAATTGACAGCCTCAATCACGTACATTTACACAGGATACTACTCTCCGGGCATTGCAACTGATAACCGGCACGTTAATCGAGCGATGATCGAGATCAAGAAAGTATTTTAAGAGTGCTCGTTCATAAAAGAGTCTCAGATGTCGTGAATCTCTTATTAAAGGAAATGTCACTATGAATACATTCCCCGTTGCTACACTACGGAAACCATCCGTTGTTATTCAACCACATAAAGGTCTTTTTCAACTGGATCTTCTCTCTCTCTGGCAGTATCGTGAATTGCTCTACTTTCTGGTCTGGAGGGATATCAAGGTTCGCTACAAGCAGACTGCTATCGGAGCGAGCTGGGCTGTTCTGCAACCTTTTATTACTATGGTGATTTTTACAATCATCTTCAGCAGATTAGCCAATATTTCATCAGATGGAAAACCCTATCCCCTTTTTTCATTTGCTGCATTGCTCCCTTGGACTTATTTTTCCCAAGCCCTCCTTCGTAGCGGAAATAGCCTGGTTGGCAGTGCTAATCTGATTACCAAAATATACTTCCCCCGGCTGTTGATCCCGCTCGCAGCTTCGCTCGCTCCTTTAGTCGATTTTTTATTTTCATTCATCATGCTGATTCTCTTGATGGTCTGGTATGGCGTCGTGCCGACATGGGGTCTGCTCGCGCTCCCGGCATTGATTTTGCTCTCGCTGGTCACGGCTCTGTCTGTTGGTCTCTGGCTGACGACACTCAATGTGAAGTATCGAGATGTGGGGCATATTATACCATTCCTGATTCAAATATGGATGTATGGGTCTCCCGTTGTGTATTCATTGAACATGGTTCCGGAAAAATGGCGTCTGTTGTACGGACTTAATCCCATAGTTGGGGTAATAGAGGGTTTCAGGTGGGCGGTACTTGGAACGGCGCGACCAGATTTTATGATAATGACGGTTAGTTCTGTCGCGATGATGCTGTTGTTGTTAGGTGGTCTTGTCTATTTCAAAAATATGGAGCAGACGTTTGCTGACATCATTTGAAAAAAAGTAAATTCATATTTATTGACGTACAGGGGATTTAAATGGATAGCACCGCAATCAGAGTTGAAAATTTATCCAAACAATACTGGATCGCAGGGGCAACACGCCGCAATGACACCTTTTGTGATCAACTTACAGACACTATTAAATTTATCTGTCGTCGAAAGGATAGACCTTCCAAAGAAAAAACATCTTTTTTGGCACTGAACGATATCTCCTTCTCAATCGATCAGGGACAAATTGTCGGCATCATAGGCCATAACGGCGCGGGGAAGAGCACCTTGTTGAAGATACTTTCTCAGATAACTGCACCAACGTCAGGTCGGGCAGAGATCTTTGGCAGAGTTGGCTCTTTGCTCGAAGTAGGAACCGGATTTCACCCGGAACTCACCGGGCGGGAAAATATCTATCTCAACGGTGCCATTATTGGCATGACCAGGGAGGAGATCAATCATAAGTTTGATGCGATTGTCGATTTTGCTGAGGTCGATAAGTTTATCGATACGCCGGTTAAACATTACTCCAGCGGTATGTACGTACGCTTAGCTTTTGCCGTCTCCGCACATTTAAAGCCGGAAATACTCATGATAGACGAGGTTCTTTCCGTTGGTGACCTGCAATTTCAGAGAAAGTGTATGGCGTACGCAGAGGAGTTGCGGAAAAATAATTCAACCATACTTTTCGTTTCGCACAACATGTTCGCAGTAAAGTCTATGTGCAGCAGGGTCATTCTTTTGTCACAGGGAAAAATCAGCTTTGATGGCTCCCCTGTAGATGCGATTGAAATGTATGAGAAGGAGAGCAAAGTCAGTGCAATGCCTTGGGCGCTTAACGCCATCGGAGCAGATCCTTCCCAATGGGATGTTTACGTCGAGGATATAGAGACTTATAACGAAAATGGACAGCAATTGTGCATGTTTAACTATGGTGAAAGGATGAGGATTCGACTGAAATTCAGTGTTCGTCGGACAGTTGTGAACCCAAATTTTCTCATATCATTTATACGCTCAGATGAAGTTGCGTGCTGTAACTACAATACCGTGATGGACGGTTTCACAGTTCCCATACTGGAAACAGATGGCTCGATAGAATTGTTAACTCCGCCGCTCAACTTAGTCTCTGAATCATACAGCATCTACGTACTGGTCAGAGATGCCAAATTTGAACATCTCTATTGCGCTCAAGTCGGGAAGTCGTTTCATGTCCGGCACGACCTGCTGAATACTCACTTCGGAGTATTTCACGAACAGGGAGAGTGGTTTATGCCGAATGAGGCCGCTGGTTATCAATCATGTAATTTCACAGGAGGTCAATTGCCATGATTAACATTGGAGTTGCAGGCTACGGTTATTGGGGGCCGAATCTTGTCAGGAATATTCAGGATTCGAAAGATGCGTGTGTTGTGTCGTGTTGCGATGCGAGTGAAGATCGCCTTGCGCAGGTCAAAGCCAAATACCCTTCAGTGGGTACAACTACTGACTATGATGACCTGTTGAACGATCCATTGGTGGACGCAATCGCTATTTCGACGCCAGTTGCTACTCACTTTGACTTTGCCCGTAAGGCTATGGAACATGGCAAACATGTGCTTCTTGAGAAGCCGGCCACGACATCGGTGGCCGAGGCGGAAAAGCTTCTGGATCTTGCTGAAAGGCACAAGGTTACCTACATGGTTGACCATACTTTCATCTATACCGGTGCAGTGCGCAAGATGAAAGAGATCGTTGACCAAGGTGACTTGGGTGATCTCTATTACTTCGATTCGGTACGTATCAATCTGGGACTGTTCCAGCGTGACGTTAATGTTCTTTGGGATCTCGCCCCTCATGACATCGCCATTTTGGAACATCTGGTCAAGGAAAGACCGTCAAGCGTTTGTGCTACCGGTTCCTGCCATGTTGGCAACGGCCACGAGAATGTTGCCTATCTGACTGTTTACTACCCGAGTGGGATGATTGCCCACTTCCATAATAATTGGCTTTCACCGGTCAAGATTCGCACTATGCTGGTTGGAGGCAGCAAAAAGACGATTCATTATGATGATATGGAGGTGAGCGAAAAGGTGAAAGTCTACGATCGGGGGGTGGATATTACTTCTCCTGAAGGGGTTCGTGATGTCCGGGTGTCCTATCGCATGGGGGATATGTGGGCACCCAGGCTGGATCAAACCGAGGCGTTAAGCCGCATGATTGGAGAATTCACTGGTTGTATTCAGACGGGACGTACCTCATTGACTGACGGTGTGAGCGGTTTGAATGTCGTAAAGATACTGGAAGCTTCAGAGATGTCTATCAAGCATCGTGGAAAGGAGATTAAATTATGAGTGACAGTTCAAAACAGAGCATCAGGAACGTAAAGCTGGGCGAAAACACCAGGATATCAGATTTTGCCAATCTCTATGAATGCGAGGTTGGCGATAACTCAAGAATCGGTGCTTTTGTAGAGATCCAGAAAAATGCCAAAATCGGCAAAAACGTCAAAGTATCAAGTCATACTTTTATTTGTGAAGGCGTTACCATAGAAGATGACGTATTTGTCGGACACAATGTCTCCTTCATTAACGACAAGTATCCCCGTGCAACGGCCAACGGGCAGCCGCAGACTGAAGCTGATTGGGTCTGCGTTCCGACTCTGGTGAAAAAGGGCGCTTCAATCGGCACGAGTTCAACAATCCTGTGCGGCGTTACCGTTGGTGAAAACGCCATCGTTGGTGCAGGAAGTGTTGTTACCAAAGATGTTCCGGCACAGAGCGTTGTCGCCGGAATTCCGGCCCGCTTTGTCCGAAGTATCGAAAGTGAAGCCGTGGTTAGAGAGGAAGGGCCGAAACCTGTGCCGTATCTGGACTTGAAGGCACAGTACCAGTCAATCAAAGCGGAAGTCCAACCCGCAGTCAACAGGGTTATGGAAAACTGTTCATTTATTCTGGGTGAAGAGGTCGCGGCATTTGAGCGTGATTTTTCTGCCTATCAGCATGCCGGGTACGGGATTGCAGTCAATACCGGAACCAGTGCGCTTCATCTCGCGTTGCTTTCTGCCGGTATTGGACCTGGAGATGAGGTTATCACGGTTTCCTTTACCTTTGTTGCGACGGTGGCAGCGATTGTGTACACCGGTGCCACGCCTGTTTTTGTTGATGTCGATCCAAATTCGTTAACGATTGACGTAAGCCAGATAGAGAAAGCCATTACACCACGCACCAAGGCCATTTTGCCGGTTCACCTTCATGGTCAGTCGGCAGATATGGACCCAATTCTGGAAATAGCCAGGCGGCATGGGCTGATCGTTATTGAGGATGCCTGTCAGGCGCATGGGGCCGAATACAAGGGTCGCCGGGTCGGAAGTATTGGTGATATGGGTTGCTTCAGCTTTTATCCAGGCAAGAATCTTGGTGCATACGGCGAAGGCGGTATGGTTACTACAAATGACCAGAAGCATGATCATACGATTCGTATGTTGCGTGATTGGGGATCAGAGAGCAAATATTGCCACATTCTCAAGGGGTATAATTACCGTATGGAGGGAATGCAGGGGGCAATTCTTGGTGTCAAACTGCGGCATCTTGAAGAGTGGACCGAAGCGCGCCGAGACCATGCCAATCTCTATCATGAACTTTTGGCCGGTTCCGGTGCCAAAAGACCTTTCGAAAGCCCCTTTAACCGGCATGTATATCATATATACGCCATTCGTGTCCCGGAACGGGATGCTTTTCAGAAGGCATTAACGGCGCACGGAATCCAAAGCGGAATTCATTACCCCATCCCGGTTCATCTTCAGCCAGCGTACTCATATCTCGGCTATACGGCCGGGGATTTTCCCCAGACAGAATCGGCTGCTAATGAAGTCCTTTCTTTACCTATGTTTGCTGAATTGACAGAAAGTCAGCAGGGTAGAGTAGCAAAGGCTGTGCATGAGGTCTTCAAAACGTTAATTCCTGATTCCTCTGAATTTTTTTCATTCCCGGTTCATGAGGAAGAACTCTATACGACTGATATGGAAGGTTTAGCTTAAATTATGTGGGGGTCCCTCTATGAAAATAAATGGTAATAAGTTCTTGATAACCGGTGGTGCCGGACTGATGGGCTCTCATATAGCTGACCGGCTTTTGGCCGGCGGGGCATCAAAGATAATTCTGCTGGATAATTTTGTGCGTGGCAGCATGCACAATATTAACGAGCAACTGAAAGACCCCCGAGTTCAGCTGGTTCAGGGGGATATACGTAACGTGGAGCTGCTCGCGAAACTGGCTGCCGGAATGGATGGCATATTCCATATGGCCGCTATCCGGATCACGGCATGTGCTGATAATCCCCACGAAGCCATGGAAGTCATGCAGGTCGGAACACATAATGTGCTTCAGGCAGCAGTAGAGCAGAAAGTGGGCCGATTGTTGTATGCCTCGTCAGCTTCAATTTATGGACTTGCCGATGTATTCCCCACAAATGAGACGCACCATCCATATAATAACCGGACCTATTACGGGGCTGCGAAGGTAGCGGGGGAGGGGATGGTTCGTTCATTTGCAGAGATGTACGGCCTCCAGTATGTCGCCATGCGCTACTTCAATGTCTATGGACCCCGTATGGATATTGATGGCAAGTACACGGAAGTCCTGGTCAGGTGGATCGACCGGATTGAGGCGGGACAAACTCCGTTGATTTTCGGTGATGGTTTGCAAACCATGGATATGGTCTACATTGACGATGTCATCGACGCCAATATCCTGGCAATGGAATCAGATATTACTGACGAAGTTTTCAATGTAGCGAGCGGAACTGAGACCAGTCTCTTAGGGCTGTTGCAAGCACTACTCAGAGTCACAAAATCTCGTTTGCAACCGGAATTTATGCCTGAGCGCACGGTGAACCCGGTACCACGGCGACTTGCAGACACACGTAAAGCAAAGGAACTGCTCGGCTTTGCAGCAAAGGTGAGCGTGGAGGACGGATTACGGCAACTTATTCAGTGGCGACAGGAAGTTCTCGCCAGACAGCAATAGGCATAGTGGTGAGGTGCTAAAAATGATTCCAATAGGAAAACCATGTCTCGGAAATGAAGAGGTAGAAGCCGTTCGGGAAGTAATTCTTTCGGGATGGCTCACGCAGGGGCCAAAGGTCAAACAGTTTGAAGAAGCCTTTGCCGCATACGTCGGCGCACCTTTTGCCTGTGCCGTTTCCAGTTGCACAACCGCTCTGCACCTGGCGCTTCTTGCCGTCGGTGTACGACCGGGTGATGTTGTAATTACGGTGAGCCACTCTTTCATCGCAACAGCAAATTCGATACGGTATTGTTTTGCTGAACCGGTTTTTGTGGATATTGATCCGGGTACCTACAACATGTCACCGGAATGTCTCAGGATATGTCTGTATGAGGAATGCGAAGTGAGGGATGGAAGTCTGTATTACCGCGATATATCCAGACTCGCTATTGGTGAGTCACCACTGCGTGATCTCAGTGGCGCCGGGTCACCCGCACCTCAGCGTTTAACGGGACGAGTGGCTGCAATCATGCCGGTTCATCAGATGGGCATGCCGTGTGACATGAAGACCATTCTTGCACTGGCACATGAGTTCGGTCTACCGGTAGTCGAAGATGCTGCCTGTGCGATAGGGAGCGAAATATATAGTGCCGGAAGTGTGGAGAAAATAGGCACACCCCATGGCGACATCGCCTGCTTTTCGTTTCATCCGCGCAAGATAGTCGCGACAGGTGACGGTGGCATGATAACAACGGCCAATCCGGAATATGATGCAAAGTTTCGTCTGCTTCGTCAGCACGCTATGAGCATCCCTGACACTGTGCGGCATGGATCCAGCAAGGTGTTATTTGAAGAGTACGTGACCACGGGATACAATTATCGGATGACTGACGTTCAGGCCGCAATTGGTATTGAACAATTAAATAAACTGCCGGTTTTTCTGGAGAGGCGCAGGAAAATAGCGGATATTTATCGTAAAAAGCTGAAAGATGTATCCTGCATTGAACTTCCACATGAACCAGCGCAGTGCAGGACGAATTGGCAGAGTTATCCCGTCAGGATGCGAGGCGGTTCGCCGATAAGCCGAGATGAACTTATGCAGCGTCTGCTCGACAGCGGTATTTCCACCCGCCGGGGAATTATGAATGCGCACCAGGAACCCCCGTACGCTTCGAACCTTCATCTGCAAGAGTCAGAAAAGGCGAGAGATTCTGTGATACTTCTCCCGATTTTTAACGACATGAAAGACGAGGAAGCTGATGAAGTGGTGAAAGGGCTGCTGGTTAATTCTGTCTACTGAAGACGTAATAGAGGAGATAACGGTGAAGACCTTATTTATTGGCGGCACGAAGCGCGGTTATCAGACTTTGCAGGCTTTATTAGAGGCAGGACATTCCATTTGCGGGATAATCAGCCTCATCCAGGATAGTCATGAATTGGAACGTTATGAAGAGCCGATAAGGCAGTTAGCCGGTGATTACGGCATACCTTTGCTTGAAACCCGCTGGATGAAAGACAGAGACTATGCCGCCATTATTCGTGACGATATGAAACCGGATATAGCACTCGTCGTTGGCTGTCGAATCATGATTCCGGATACGATATACACACTGCCGCCACTCGGTACACTGGCTGTCCACGATTCACTCCTTCCAAAATATCGGGGATTTGCACCGCTCAATTGGGTTCTTATCAACGGTGAAAAAGAAACGGGAGTAACGCTCTTTTATCTCAATGAAGTAATGGATGGCGGCGATTTAGTGGGGCAGAAGCACATTCTCATTGAGCCATACGAAACAGCACCGGAACTGTACGTAAAGATCTGCCGATCGACGGTGGAGCTGGTGCTGGAATGCTGGCCACAACTGGCTGGAGAGACGGCTGCCCGGACAAAACAGGACTATACTACGGGAAGTTTCGGCTGTAGCAGAACACCAGTAAATGGCATGATTGACTGGAACCGGCCAACTATAGAGATATTTAACCTGATCCGTTCCTTATGTCACCCCTATCCCGGTGCCTTTACCTTTCTAAAGGGAAAAAAAATAATCATCAGGAAGGCGCTCCCGCTCCAGAACCCGCCGCGTTACTCCGGCAGAATTCCGGGAAGAGTAGTGGCGATCAGCGAGAACGAAGGGTTTGTTGATGTTTTGACCGTCGGTGGAATCTTGCGCATCTATTCAGTTGAACACGAGGGGAGGGAAGAAGCTGCCTCGAAGGTAATTACCTCGGTAAAGGACTGCCTGGGAATTGACACATTTGATCTTGTAAACAGAATATTTGCACTGGAAAAAATTATACACGCTCTTGCCTGCCCTTAAACCTGCTAACTGTTCGCACTTGCATCTAAAAACTACCGACTTATTACGACACGACGAGCTCTTTCACTGTCTTTTGTAATAAAGTCTTAGCCTCCCTCTGAAATATCCTACCCACATAATCCAAAGAACCTTTTTATACAGAACTGCACGCTTTATCACTTTTTTGCTGTCGGATACATTTTCATTCTTGTCGGATGTGCTTACAAATAATCTGATTTAATGCACGTCTCAATTGATAATGTACTGAAATTAAATAAGTTTTTAAGCGGTATGCTTATTGCTTTTTCATAGACAGGAATTCCGCTTATGCAAAATTAAAATGTTTAACGGCAAATGATTGCAGGTAATGGAAAAAACAGTTCCTGAATTATCCGGCATTTTTTTAGTGGGGGACAAATCACCGAATTCAAAATCAAATCATGAGGAGAAACGTTATGAAAAAACATCTATTGGCGGCTGGTTTTATTGTATGCGTTGTAGTCTTAACCATACCTGCTAAAGGGCGAGCAACATTTTTATCTTTGTCTGATCTTACCTTCGGTGCTGGATCTTTCACGCAGGATACTCAAACTGGTTTGCAGTGGTTGGACTTGTCTTTGACGCTTAACAAATCCATGAATGACGTTAAAGCTGATTCCGGTACGGGCGGAAGATATTCAGGATTGCGCTATGCGTCTGAGGGTGAAGTTCGGAATCTCTTTACTAATGCCGGCATAACTCCCGTTGTGGGTACTACGATTAACGACAAACCCCGTTATGATGCTGGACGTGCTTTGTTAGATTTAATGGGTTTTGAAAATAAAAGTAACATGTTTGGCATAACCGGAACAGGTCCCGTTAATGAATTTGACATTTATGTTGCCGCATCACTGTACGTGGATGCGGATAAAAAAAATAATCAATATTTATCAAGCAGTGACATTGGTGCATATGTGCAGAGCGTCGCCATGACAAGTAATAGTCAGGAACACTATTTAGGTAGTTTTCTTGTTAAGGAGTCACTCTCTCCTACCCCCACTCCAGAGCCTTCCACTTTCATTCTCTTCGGATCGATCATGGCTGCTGTCAGTTTCTTGAGGGGCAAATTTCATTTGTAAATGAAGATTCCTGCTGCATCTCGGAGGATTTTGAAAGGAGATAAAAATGCCAGTTTATATTAAAAATATTAAAAAAGTCGCTGGTTTTTTTTATATTATAATGTTGAAAGAGAAATTGCAGGTACACCAGTTTTGCTTCGCTAGATTTTTTTCGTTAATGTGTATGTTGCTAATTTTAACTCTTTTTTTTTCAAGTTACGCAGTATCCAGTAGTATCGTCAATGATCCTGATGGAATACAAAATATTGGCAGGTTAGCCTTTAATGCTAATTCTGTAGAAACCGCGCTTTCTGAAGTCGAGGTCGAAGCTGAGGCTGAGGCTGAGGCTGAGGCTGAGGCTGAGGCTGAGGCTGAGGCTTCTGACATCTACCTTGTTCAAAATACGATTTCTCTTGTTCAAAATGCGTCAAATATATCGTCAAGCGCATTATCGCTTGCAACCGTGTTTCCTGCCGCAATCACCGCCGGGAATCTCATCGTGGTTTCCGTTTCCGGTTGGCCGAATCTGCCGGCGGCCACCCCGGTAACCGATAGTCTGGGAAATACCTACAACATCGCAGGCACGGTGCTCACAACGCAGGGAGCCTATAGCGCCATCTATTATGCCAGGAATGTAAAGGGTGGGGCTGATACGGTGACATTCAGGACTGTCGCTTCGGGTGGACAGATATCAATGGTCGTCGCCGAATTTGCCGGAGTTGATCCAAATTCTCCTGTCGATGCTGTCGCCGGAACTACAGGAATAGGAACTGCGCCATCTTCCGGGTCCATGACATCGACCATGAACGGAGATCTTGTAATCGGTTCCGGAACGCATAACGGCAACACGGTGACTAGTCCTGGATCGGGGTTCACGATGATTGCCGTGCCTACCGAAGATTCAAATAGCCACCAGCCGCTCGCTATGGAATATCAGATTCTGAGCGCATCACAGCAAACAACGGTTGCTGCGTTCAACCTGGCCGTTGGCTTTAACTGGTCGCAAAACGGCGTCCTGTTCAAGCCGGGAGTTTCGCAAGGGCCGGACCTCACTCCGCCTGTTGTCCCGACCGGGCTCACCGCAACGCCATATTCAACAACACAAATCAACCTCACTTGGGCTGCGTCTGTCGACCCATCCATAATTGGACAGACTACCACGGGAGTGGCTGGATATCAGCTATTCAGGGACGGGACTCAGATTGCGTCTACAACTGCGACCACATATTCCAGTACCGGCCTTCAGGCATCGACGACGTATTCCTATACCGTTGCCTCGTTTGACGGTGCGGGAAATGTCTCAGCTCAATCATCGCCAGTCTATGAAACCACACCAGTAACGGACAGTAACCCGCCACCGGGCTTCGCGTTTGTCGATGAATTTAATGGCAGCGTTTTAGATTCAACCCTGTGGGTTGCGATGAATCGTCCGGGTGATTCGAGCAATAATGAGCAGCAATATTATCTGCCGACAAATGCTGCAGTATCAGATGGCTTGCTGACGATCACAAGCAAGCTGGATAGCTCGAAGCCCGGTTATCGGTATACCTCGGAAATGATACAGTGGAAGTCCTTCAACTTTACTTACGGAACAATCGAATTCAAAGCAAGAATGGCCGGAGGACAAGGCCCCTGGCCTGCAGTTTGGATGCTTGGCTCCAACTGCCAGCAGACAAACGTGAACTCCGCTGACAATATCCCCCCCTGCAACTGGCCTCAACCTGGTTCGGACGAGATTGATGTCACAGAAATTCTGAACAGCAATCCCACGCAAATATTTCAGGGAATCCACTCGGGCAGTTACAACCTCGGTTGTAACGTGAGTACGAGCGATACGAGCAAAAACTGGCATACATATGGTCTCATCTGGGCACCCGGATCCCTTACCTGGTTGATTGACGGGGTGATGTCGTGCCGTGTTACGACCGGAGTGCCTTCAACTCCGATGTTCCTTATGGTAAACACTGCAATGGGGGGCTCCGGGGGCTCGATTAACGACAGTACACTGCCACAGACGTTATTGCTGGATTATATTAGAGTTTCTCCATACGATACGGTCGCTCCGACTGTCCCGACCGGGCTTTCCGCTACAGCCGTTTCCACCTCACAAATTAACCTTTCATGGAGTCCCAGTACGGATAATAACGCTGTTGCGGGGTATAAAATCTTCAGAAACGGTACACAAATCACTACCGTCAGCGGGACGACGTATAACAACACCGGCCTAAGCCCTTCTACGACATACACGTACATCGTTTCAGCCTATGACGCTGCCGGGAACAACTCAGCGCAATCAACTGCAGCTTCAGCAACAACACTATCTTCAACGGATACCACCGCTCCGACTGTCCCGACCGGGCTTTCCGCCACAGCCGTTTCCACCTCACAGATCAATCTCTCGTGGAGTCCCAGCTCGGATAATACTGCTGTTGTGGGGTATAAAATCTTCAGAAACGGCACACAAATTACCACCGTCAGCGGGACGACATATAACAACACCGGCCTAAGTCCTTCCACGACATACACGTACATCGTTTCGGCTTATGACGCAGCCGGGAACAACTCAGCGCAATCAACTGCAGCTTCAGCAACTACTCAGGTAATAACGGGAAATATCGTCTTAGTTCAACAAACTTCAAACATAACCTCCAGTGCGCAAAATTTGTCCAAAGCACTGCCATCAAGAGTAACAGCAGGTAACCTTATCGTCGTTTCACTGTCGGGCTGGCCCAATCTTCCCGCTGCAACCGCTGTTACCGACAGTTTGGGAAATACCTATAGTATCGCCGGCACTGTTCTGACTTCTCAAGGAGCTTATAGTGGCATCTACTACGCCAAAAATGTAATCGGTGGGAATGATACGATTACTGTAAGAACAGTTAAATCCGGCGGAGAAATCTCAATGGTAGTGGCCGAATTTTCAGGGGTAGACACGATTTCGCCGCTTGACAGAACGGCTGGAGCAACAGGTACCGGGAGTACCCCTTCTTCCGGAAACATGACTCCTAGTCTGGCTGGAGATCTTGCCATAGGTTCCGGTACCCATAACGGCACGACTGTGACGACGGCGGGAACCGGATTTACAATGGTTGCTATCGCCACGGAAACTTCTAATAACCGTCAGCCACTTGCCATGGAATACCAGGTTCTAACCGGAACTCCACAGACGGCGGCTACTTTTAGATTAGGAGCTAGCATAGCCTGGACTCAGAATGGCGCGCTTTTTAAACACAAATAAATGTCAAATAAATAGAGAAATAATCGACTGTATCTGATGTGTGAGACATGGGGGTGTAAAGATGAAATGCAATTATTTTGATAAGTTTATAACGTTTCCGGTTGTCTTATCTGTCCTTGTAATAATATCACTCCTATTGCCGATCACCGGTGAGGCCGCAAGTGTAACAATATGGCCCGAAACTACGATACCTTCAACAGTAGACTCAGGCCCTGATAGTGCTGTGGAATTAGGGGTAAGGTTTCAGTCTGACACAAACGGCTATATCACAGGCATCCGCTTTTACAAGGCAAGCACCAATACCGGCACTCATATCGGCAACCTCTGGTCGGTTACCGGCTCACTTCTTGCCACGGCCACATTTACCGGTGAAAGCGCATCCGGATGGCAGCAGGTGAATTTCTCTACTCCGGTGGCAATATCCGCCAATACTATTTATACCGCCTCCTACCACACAAGCGTTGCTCATTTCAGCGTTGATAGGAGTTATTTTACAAACACAGGTGTGGACCGCTCACCGCTGCATGTTCCTGCTGACACCGTGTCCGGTTCAAACGGTGTGTACGCCTATGGTGCCACCAGCAGTTTCCCTGGTCAAAGCTGGAACAGCTGCAATTACTGGGTCGATGTGGTGTTCAGTACGAGTGCCACCCCGGACACAACGCCACCGGTTGTGACCGCATTCACCGTTCCGCCTACCGCGACGTCCCTGACCGTTGCTATAGCCAGTTTCACCGCTTCCGACGACGTCGGTGTGACCGGCTATCTGGTCACCGAATCGGCTGTTGCTCCTCCCGCCGCGTCTGGTGGCTGGAGCGCGACTCCACAGAGTGCTTATGCCTTCGCGTCAGCAGGAAGTAAGAATCTCTATGCCTGGGTCAGGGACGCCGCTGGTAATGTGTCAACGAGCAGGAGTGCCGCCGTTACGGTCACTCCTTCCACAACGAATATCACCATCTGGGCCGACACGGCTGTGCCCGGAATTGTTGATTCCGGTCCAGACAGCGCGCTGGAATTGGGCGTCAATTTCCAGTCCGATGTCAGTGGTTTCATTACGGGTATCCGATTCTATAAGGCGAGCAGTAATACCGGCACCCATGTCGCCAACTTCTGGTCGAGCACCGGTACACTGCTTGCCACGGCAACTTTTACCGGCGAAACCGCATCTGGATGGCAGCAGGTGAACTTCGTTGCCCCGGTGGCTATCAGTGCCAATACGTCCTACGTAGCATCTTATCATGCCAGTACAGGTCATTTTAGTGTTGACCGGGGATATTTTTCCGGAAAAGGAGTGGATAACGCCCCGCTCCACGCTCCGGCTGACGGCGTGTCCGGTTCGAACGGCGTGTTTGCTTACGGCTCCACCAGCAGCTTCCCCAGCCAGAGTTGGAACGGTTGCAATTACTGGGTCGATGTGGTGTTCAGCTCGAGTTCAACGCCAGATACGATTCCGCCGGTGGTGACAGTGTTTACGATTCCGGCTGCTGCCGCCTCACTATCCGTAGCGATTAACGGTTTTACCGCAACGGATGATTCCCGGGTGACCGGCTATCTGGTCAATGAATCTGCTTCAGCTCCTCTTGCAACGGCTGTTGGTTGGATCTCAACGCCTCCGACCTCATATACTTTCACTTCGGCAGGAAGCAAGATCCTGTATGCCTGGGCCAGAGATGCCGCCGGTAATGTTTCGGTTGGCAAGAGTGCTGCCGTTGTCGTTACGTATTCAACGACAAATGTCACAATCTGGCAAAATACGACAGTACCTGCAATAGTGGACGGCGGTCCAGACAGTCCGGTGGAGCTGGGACTCCGCTTTCAGACCGATGTCAGCGGCTTCATCTCCGGCGTCCGTTTCTACAAGGCGAGTGCCAACACCGGCACCCATGTCGCCAACCTCTGGACGGCCACCGGCACATTACTTGCGTCGGCCACCTTTGCCGATGAAACCGCCTCCGGGTGGCAGCAGGTGAACTTCTCAGTCCCGGTGGCCATCAGCGCAAATACGGGCTACATAGCCTCTTACCACTCCGGTGCCGGCCATTTCAGTGTCAATCGGGGATACTTTGCTGGCGCAGGCGTGGACAATACGCCACTCCACGCACCGGCCGACAGTGTCTCCAACACGAATGGCGTATTTGCCTACGGCGCTGCCGGCACTTTCCCCGGTCAGAGTTGGAACAGTAGCAACTACTGGGTCGATGTAGTGTTTACCACAACCCCGCCACCCGACACGACGCCGCCGACAGTGACCACCTTTACTGTGCCGTCTACCTCTGCCGCACTTTCTGTATCGATCACCGGCTTGACCGCGACGGACGACATCGGGGTGACCGGCTATCTGGTTAATGAAACCGCCTCTGCTCCTCTCGCCACGGCTGGCGGCTGGAGCACTTCCGCCCCGCTTTTCTATGTTTTTACAACAGCAGGAAGTAAGACCCTCTATGCATGGAGCAAGGACTCTGCCGGTAACGTATCGACAGGCAGGAGCGCTGCCGTGACCATCACGCTGCCTGATACGACGCCGCCGACAGTGACCACCTTTACCGTGCCGTCTACCTCTGCCACACTTTCCGTATTGATTACCACCTTGACCGCGACTGACGACACCGGAGTGACCGGCTACCTGATTAACGAATCGGCCACTGCTCCTTTGGCAATGGCTGGTGGCTGGAGCGCAACGGCCCCGACTACCTATACTTTTATTTCGACAGGGAGCAAGACCCTGTATGCCTGGGCCAGGGACGCCGCCGGCAATGTGTCGGCAAGCAGGAACGCCGTCGTCACCATCATGGATTCGACGGCCCCGACAGTGACCGCGTTCACCGTTCCGGCTGCAGTCGCCACGCTTTCTGTATCTATTACTACCTTGACCGCGACTGACGACACCGGAGTGACCGGCTACCTGATTACCGAATCGGCCACTGCTCCTTTGACAACGGCTGGTGGCTGGAGCGCAACGGCGCCGACTTCCTATGCCTTTACCTCGACAGGGAGTAAGACCCTGTATGCCTGGGCCAGGGATGCCGCCGGTAATGTGTCGGTAAGCAGGAGCGCGGCCGTTTCCGTCACGGATACGACTGCGCCGACAGTGACCGCGTTCACCGTTCCGGCTACCGTCACCACGCTTTCTGTCTCAATTACTACCTTCACCGCGACTGACGACACCGGGGTGACCGGCTACCTGGTTACCGAAACGGCCACTGCTCCTTTGGCAACGGCTGGTGGCTGGAGCGCAACTGCCCCGACTACCTACACCTTTGCATCGACAGGAAGTAAGACCCTGTATGCCTGGGGCAGGGATGCCGCCGGTAATGTGTCGGCAAGCAGGAGCGCGGTCGTTTCCATCACGGATACGACAGCACCGGCAGTGATCACGTTTACGATTCCGGCAGCGGCAAATACTCTCACCGTATCGATCACCAGTTTCACCGCGACGGACAACATCGGGGTGACCGGCTACCTGGTCACCGAATCGGCCACCGCTCCTTTGGCAACGGCTGGTGGCTGGAGCGCAACGGCACCGACTACCTACACCTTTGCATCGACAGGCAGCAAGACCCTGTATGCCTGGGCCAAGGATGCTGCCGGTGTCGTATCCGCAAGCAGGAGTGCCGCCGTCACGGTCGATACGACCAAGCCGGCAGTGACTGTCTTTGCAATTCCGGCAACAGCTACTACGTTGTCCGTGTCGATCACCAGCTTCACCGCGACGGACAATATCGGAGTGACCGGCTACCTGGCCACCGAATCGGCCACCGCTCCTTTGGCAACGGATACCGGTTGGAGCGCACCAGCCCCGGTTTCCTATACCTTCACGTCAACAGGGAGCAAAACTCTATATGCCTGGGCCAGAGACACAGCCGGCAACGTCTCGACAAGCAGGAGTGCTGCAGTTTCCATCACAGATACGATCAGACCGACAGTTACCGCGTTTACTGTTCCGGCTGCCGCCACCACACTTACCATATCGATCAGCAGCTTCATCGCGACGGACAACATCGGGGTGACCGGCTACCTGGTAAATGAATCGTCCTCCGCTCCTCTCACAACGGCTGCCGGCTGGAGTGCAACGGCCCCGGCTTTCTACACCTTTACCTCGACAGGGAGCAAAACTCTCTATGCCTGGGCCAGGGACGCTGCATCTTATGTGTCTACAAGCAAGAGTGCTGTTGTTACCATTTCGGATCCAATTGCACCGACAGTGACCGCATTCACGATTCCTGCTTCCGCCACCACACTTTCGATATTGATCAGCAGCCTCACCGCGACGGATAACATCGGGGTGACCGGCTTTCTTGTCAATGAAACCGCCACCGCTCCTCTCGCAACGGCAGCCGGGTGGAGCGTAACAGCCCCGACTTCCTACACCTTCACAACACCAGGGAGCAAGACGCTCTATGCCTGGGCCAAAGACGCCGCCGCTAATGTATCGACAAGCCGCAGTGCCGCAGTTACTGTTACGGATTCGGCCGCGCCGACGGTAACAGCATTCACCATACCTGCTTCCGCCACCACACTTTCCATACCGATCACCAGCTTCAGCGCGACGGACAACATCGGGGTAACCGGTTATCTGGCCACCGAATCGTCCACCGCTCCTCTCGCAACGGATGCCGGTTGGAGCATAACGGTCCCGACCTCCTACACCTTCACGTCGATAGGGAGCAAGACTCTTTTTGCCTGGGCCAAAGACGCTGCCGGCAATGTGTCGACCAGCAGGAGTGCCGCCGTTAACATTGCCTTTAATGATACTACTGCGCCGTCAGTGACCGCATTTACAATTCCGGCAGCGGCAAATAGCCTCACTGTATCCATCTCCACTTTCACCGCAACGGACAATGTCGCGGTGACCGGTTACCTGGTCACCGAATCGGCTACTGTTCCTTTGGCAACTGCTGCCGGATGGAGTGCAACTGCTCCTGTTTCCTACACCTGTTCAACGACAGGAAACAAAACCCTGTATGCCTGGGCCAAGGATGCTGTTGGTTACATATCCGCGAGCAGAAGCGCTCCCGTCACAGTTGATACGACCCGGCCGACGGTATCTGCGTTTACCATTCCGACTACCGCCACCACGTTGTCCGTACTGATCAGCAGTTTCACGGCGACGGACAACATTGGAGTGACCGGATATCTGGTTACCGAATCGAACACCGCTCCTCTCGCAACTGACGCCGGATGGTCGTCAGGACCCCTCGCTTCCTTCAGCTTTGAAACGGCGGGAAACAAGACCCTCTATGCCTGGGCCAGGGATGCCGCCGGCAATGTGTCGACCAGCAGTAGCGATTCAGTTGTTATTTCGCTCCCTTCAGGCGGACCGATCCTGATCATCTCGTCCGTTTCGAGCCCCTTCAGCGGTTACTATGCCGAAATTCTCCGGGCAGAAGGGTTTAACGCTTTTAACATGAGCGACATATCGGCGGTAACTTCCTCGCTGCTCGCCTCGTATGACGTGGTCATCCTCGGCGACATTTCGCTGACGGCAGCCCAGGTCACGACGCTTACTAGCTGGGTCAATAGCGGGGGACATTTGATAGCGATGCATCCGGATCCCAAACTCGCCGGCCTGCTTGGACTGACCGATCTGGCGGCAACGATTTCAGATGCGTATCTTCTGGTAAATACCGCTTCCGGACCAGGTGCCGGGATCGTTAACCAGACGATTCAATATCATGGTGCGGCAAACCTCTACAATCTCAGCGGCGCTGCCAGCATCGCAACTCTCTACGCCACCGATACGAACTCTACCTCCAATCCGGCTGTCACACTGCAAAACGTCGGCTCCCAAGGTGGTCAGGCGGCAGCTTTTGCCTTTGATCTTGCCCGTTCGGTGGTCTATACCCATCAGGGCAATCCCGCCTGGGTGGGGCAGGAGCGGGACGGCTATTCGCCGATACGCCCCGATGACCTGTTTTATGGAAACGCCACTTCGGATCCCAAGCCCGACTGGATCAACCTCAATAAGGTTTCAATCCCCCAGGCTGATGAGCAGCAGCGCCTGCTGGCAAACCTGATCATCCAGATGAATCTGGATAAAAAACCTCTGCCGCGCTTCTGGTATTTCCCGCGCAACCTGCCGGCGGTAATTGTCATGACCGGTGACGACCATGGCTGGGGAACCGCCGGAAGCGCAGGGCGATTCGATTCAAACATATCTGCCAGCACTTCAGGCTGTTCCGTGGCCAACTGGGAGTGCATCCGCAGTACCTCGTACGTCTGGCCCACCCCCGCTATCATTCTCAGTGATGCCCAGGCTGCCGCCTATAATGCCTCCGGTTTCGAAGTTGCGCTGCATGTCAACACCGGGGACGGCACGTCAAATAACGTTACCGGCTGCGCCAACTTTACCCTGGCATCGTTTGAAAACACCGTGTCCACCCAACTCACTACCTTCAGCCAGAAATTCCCGAGTCTCCCCAAGCCGGCAACGAACCGGAACCACTGCATCGCCTGGAGCGACTGGTCCACTGTACCTCTGGTAGAGCTCAATCACGGAATACGACTGGATACATCCTATTACTATTACCCATCATACTGGGTTGCCGATCGTCCCGGCTTCTTTACCGGTTCCGGCATGCCGATGCGCTTTACTGACATCAACGGTAATCTTATCGACACGTACCAGGCAGCCACCCAGTTGACTGATGAATCAGGCCAGACATACCCGATGACGATCAATGCACTGCTCGACGCTGCTGCCGGGTCAAAGGGGTACTATGGAGCCTTTGTGGCCAACATGCATACTGACGTAGCTTCATCGAGCGAATCCGACGCAATCATCAGTTCAGCAAAATCCCATGCGATTCCGGTGATCTCCTCTCGACAGTTGCTGACCTGGCTGGATGGCCGGAATGGTTCGTCATACAGTTCGCTTTCAAGGAACCTGAATTCTGTTACCCTTTCCATCACCGCAGCGGCGGGCGCCAATGGCCTGGTGGCCATGGTGCCGCTGTCCGAAAGTCAGACGGTGTCGAACGTCACGCAAAATGGGACTGCGGTAGTCTCCACTATCTTGACGGTCAAAGGCATAAGATACATTACCTTCCCGGCGGCGACAGGATCCTACCAGGTCAATTTTACCGATATGAGCCCGCCGGTTATAAGCGCTTTCACCATTCCAGCCGCTTCATCAGCACTGACTGTGCCGATCACCAGCATAACCGCTACCGACAACGTTGCTGTAACTGGCTATCTGGTCAACGAATCCGGCAGTGCTCCCTTGCCGACGGCAACCGGATGGTCCGCTACTGTTCCGGGTTCATTCACGTTTGCTACGGACGGGAGCAAGATTCTGTATTCATGGGCCAAGGACGCTGCCGGAAACGTATCGGCCGGCATGAGCGCCTCGGTAACGATCTCAGTACCTAATATTTCATTGGTCCAGGCCGCATCCAACATCACTGACAGTGATCAAAACGTAACTTCCGAATTTCCTGAAAATGTTACTGCCGGTAATTTTATCGTGGTAGCCGTATCGGGATGGCCGAATTTGCCGGCTTCCCCGGCCGTTACCGACAGTCAGGGGAATACCTACAGCAGCGCCGGCGCCGTTATGACAGTTGGAGGAGCATACAGTGCCATTTACTTTGCAAGAAATGTGATCGGCGGGGCGACAGCGATTACCTTTAATGCCGTTAATACCAATAGCCAGATATCGATGGTAGTTGCCGAATTTTCTGGTGTGAACACGGTTTCACCACTTGATACCACTGCGGGAGCGACAGGTAACGGAACCACCCCTTCCTCGGGAATCATGACGCCGGGAGCTGCAGGAAATCTTGTGATCGGATGCGGTACCCATAATACCACTACCGTCACGACCGCTGGAACAGGGTTCACGATGATTGCCATTCCAACCGAAGATTCACACGTGAATCAGCCACTAGCCATGGAGTATAAAATATCAAACGGCCAACAGACCGCGGCAACTTTCAATTTAAGCGCCGGGTATCCCTGGGCCCAGAACGGGGCTATTTTCAAATATAAATAATTCAGAAAAAATCTTTAGAACTTGATGGGGGAGGTGTTCCGATGAAAGTTCCTCAGTGTGGCAGGCTCTCTATTCTTCCAGTTTTTTTAACCTTCCTGATTGTGTTATTTACCTTTTGTCTGACTAAGGCCGACGGCGCTTCGACCGGTTTCACCATCTGGCCTGCCACCACAACACCTGTGGTTACAGCCGACCCGGACACTTCTTCCATCGAGGTCGGAGTGAGGTTCAGTTCCGATTCAAACGGCTCCATAACCGGCATACGCTTCTACAAGGCGAGTTCCAATACCGGTACCCATGTGGGCAATCTCTGGTCGAACAGCGGCATACTTCTGGCCACGGCAACTTTTACCAATGAGACCGCCTCGGGGTGGCAGCAGGTGGACTTCGCCATCCCGGTGACAGTCACCGCTAATACGGCCTATGTTGCTTCCTATCACACCAATGTCGGGCGTTACAGTGACGACCCGAATTATTTCAGCAGTAAAGGAGTGGACACTCCGCCGCTTCATGCACTGGCAGCCGGGGTTTCAGGTGCTAATGGCGTCTACGCCTACGGCCCTGCCGGCACGTTTCCTAATCAGGACTGGTTCAGCTCCAACTACTGGGTGGATGTGGTATTCAGTACAACGGTACCACCCGACATAACGTCGCCGACAGTGACCGCGTTCACCATTCCGTCCACCGCGACGTCGCTGGCCGTGGCGATCACCAGCTTCACCGCAACCGATACCTCCGGGGTGACCGGCTACCTGGTCACCGAATCGTCCACCGCTCCTCTTGCGACCGCCGCCGGTTGGTCGGCAACAGCTCCGGCTTCCTATAACTTCGCGACAGCGGGGAGCAAGACTCTCTACGCCTGGGCCAGGGATGCCTCCGGTAACGTGTCGACCAGCAGGAGCGCTTCGGTTACCATTACCCTTTCCGATACAACGTCGCCGACAGTGACCGCGTTCACCATTCCGTCCACCGCGACGTCGCTGGCCGTGGCGATCACCAGCTTCACCGCAACCGATACCTCCGGGGTGACCGGCTACCTGGTCACCGAATCGTCCACCGCTCCTCTTGCTACCGCCGCCGGTTGGTCGTTAACAGCTCCGGCTTCTTATAACTTCGCGACCGCGGGGAGCAAGACTCTCTACGCCTGGGCCAGGGATGCCGCCGGTAACGTGTCGACCAGCAGGAGCGCTTCAGTTATCATTTCGCTCCCTTCAGGCGGACCGATCCTGATCATCTCGTCCGCTTCGAGCCCCTTCAGCAGCTACTATGCCGAGATTCTCCGGGCAGAAGGGTTTAACGCATTTGCCATGATCGATATCTCGGCGGTAACGTCCACGCTGCTCACCTCGTATGACGTGGCCATCCTCGGCGACATACCGCTGACGGCAGCCCAGGTCACGACGCTGACCAACTGGGTCAATAGCGGGGGGCATCTAATCGCGATGCATCCAGATCCCAAAATAGCCGGCCTGCTCGGACTGACCGACCTGGCGGCAACAATTTCAGATGCGTATCTTCTGGTAAATACCGCTTCCGGACCAGGTGTCGGGATCGTTAACCAGACGATTCAATATCATGGCGCGGCAAACCTCTACAATCTCAGCGGCGCTGCCAGCATCGCTACTCTCTACGCCACCGACACGTCCGCTACCAGCAATCCGGCTGTCACACTGCAAAGTGTCGGCTCTCTGGGTGGTCAGGCGGCAGCATTTGCCTTTGATCTTGCCCGTTCGGTGGTCTACACCCACCAGGGAAATCCCGTCTGGGCTGGGCAGGAGAGGGACGGCTATTTCCCGGTACGCCCCGATGACCTGTTTTATGGAAACGCCGCTTCGGATCCCAAGCCCGACTGGATCAACCTCAATAAGGTTTCAATCCCCCAGGCTGACGAGCAGCAGCGCCTGTTGGCAAACCTGATCATCCAGATGAATCTGGATAAAAAACCGCTGCCGCGCTTCTGGTATTTCCCGCGCAGCCTGCCTGCGGTAGTCGTCATGACCGGCGACGACCATGGCTGGGGAACAGCGGGGACCGCAGGGCGGTTCGATTCTTACAAATCTGCAAGTGCTCCCGGTTGTTCAGTGGTCAACTGGGAGTGCATCCGCAGCACCTCGTATGTCTGGCCCACCTCCGCAATAATTCTCAGTGATGCCCAGGCGGTCGCCTATACTGCCTCCGGTTTCGAAGTTGCGTTGCATGTCAATACCGGGGACGGCTCTTCCAATAATGATACCGGTTGCGCCAACTTTACTCCGGCGTCGTTCGAAAACACCGTGTCCAGCCAGCTCACGAAATTCAAACAAAAATTCCCGGGCCTTCCCAATTCTTCAACGAACCGGAACCACTGCATCTCTTGGAGCGACTGGTCCACTGTACCGATGATAGAGTTCAAGCATGGCATACGACTGGATACATCGTATTACTATTACCCCCCATACTGGGTCGCCGATCGTCCCGGCTTCTTTACCGGTTCCGGCATGCCAATGCGCTTTACCGACATCAACGGCAATCTGATCGACACGTATCAGGCGACCACCCAAATGACTGACGAATCTGGTCAGACATTCCCGGCGACGATAGATGCTTTGCTCGACGGAGCGACCGGACCAACCGGCTATTATGGCGCTTTTGTGGCCAACATGCATACCGATGTCCCCAGTTCGAGCGGCTCCGATGCGATCATTGGTTCTGCAGTGGCCCATAGCATCCCGGTGATCTCCTCACGCCAATTGCTGACCTGGTTGGATGGCCGCAACGGTTCTACCTTCAGTTCGTTTTCCTGGAACGGAAACATGCTCAGCTTCTCAATCAGTGTCGCATCGGGTGCTACCGGATTAGTGGCAATGGTGCCGGTGGCAAATGGGCAAACCGTATCCGGCATAACATCCAACGGAAGTTCAATCTCATATACAACGGTAACGATCAAAGGTGTCCGGTATGCCCGTTTCCTTGCTGCGACCGGTACCTATCAGGTTAATTACTCAACAAATTCTATTCCACCGGTGGTTTCAATTACCAATCCTCTCAGTGGAGCTACAGTTTCCGGCACCGTTTCCGTTACTGTTAACGCCAGCGATGATGTCGGCGTAACCAGAGTTGAATTTTATCTTGACGGTACACTTCAGGCCACTGACAACACGAGTCCATACGTATGGTCGTGGAACAGCACACAAGTTTCTAACGGAGCTCACTCCCTTACCGCCATGGCGTATGACGCAGCCGGCAATAGCAGTACAGGCGGCATCGTGCCTGTCACGGTTTCCAATAGTATCTCTCTCATTCAAAAAGTGTCCAATATTACATCCAGCGCCCAGAAGCTTGCTGTCGCCCTGCCCGCTAATGTTACCGCTGGTAATCTCATTGTCGTTTCCGTCTCGGGTTGGCCAAATCTGCCGACTGCAACCGCCGTCACCGACAGCCTTGGAAATGCTTATAGTATCGCCGGTACCGTCCTCGTTTCCCAAGGTGCATACAGTGCCATCTATTATTCAAAGAACGTAAAAGGTGGGGCGGATACGGTCACCGTAACGACCCCTAAATCCGGTGGGCAGATATCAATGGCCGTTGCTGAATTTTCAGGGATAGATCCCGTTTCGCCTCTGGATGCGACTGCAGGAGCAACAGGATCGGGAACTTCACCCTCTTCCGGGAATATGACCCCGACTTTAGCAGGTAATCTTGTAATTGGCTCCGGTACCCACAACGGTACTACCGTTACAGGTGCGGGGTCAGGATTGACGATGATCGTCGTCCCGACCGAAGATTCAAACACTCATCAACCGCTTGCAATGGAGTATCAGGTTATGAGCGGAAATCAGCAGATATCGACGTCTTTCAGTTTGAGCACCGGTTATACGTGGACTCAGAACGGAGCCGTTTTCAAACATAAATAATTTCATGAAGTCTCAATAGACATAAAAAAGGAGAGGGGAAATGAAAAATAATCAGCGTAACAGGCCTTTAATACAGCTAATTCAATTGTTAGTCCTGGCTATGGTGTTAATCATGTTTCCGATAACGCCGATCTTCGCAGCAACTAATTACACTATCTGGCCCGGCACGGCGACTCCCGTAGTGGCTGACGACGGCCCTGACAGTGCAATCGAAGTGGGGGTGAAATTCCGTGCCGATTCGAACGGCTCCATATCCGGCATCCGTTTCTATAAGGCGAAATCCAATACCGGAACCCACATCGGTAATCTTTGGACGAGCAGTGGTGCACTTCTTGCCACGGCTACCTTTGCCGGTGAAACTTCCTCCGGCTGGCAGCAGGTGAACTTTGCGACTCCTGTAGCCATCATCGCAAACACGATTTACGTGGCCTCCTACCATACTAATGTGGGGCACTACAGCGACGACCAGAACTATTTTGCAAGTAAGGGCATTGACAGTCCTCCACTTCATGCCTTGGCGGCCGGAGTATCCGGTTTCAATGGCGTGTATGCTTATGGCTCGGCCAGCAAATTCCCCACCCAGGACTGGAAAAGTTCAAATTACTGGGTGGATGTCGTGTTCAGCTCTATTGCATCTGCCGATCCGACTCCGCCAACGGTGACAGCATTCACTACTCCGGCCACCGCCACGACACTGTCCGTTTTGATAAATAGCTTTACTGCTATCGACAATGTCGGTGTTACCGGTTACCTGGTCACGGAATCGGCTACCGCTCCAATCGCAACGCTCACCGGGTGGTCGGCAACATCCCCCACCACGTACACCTGTGCATCATCAGGGAGCAAAACTCTCTACGCGTGGGCAAAAGATGCCGCCGGCAATGTGTCGGTGAGCAGAAATGCGAGCGTTACCATTACATTGCAAACAGCGGGACCTGAGCCGTCTGGCTGGTATGCGGGAGATATGCATGTACATCGGAGCTGTGGCAACTCTCCGGAAACGATGTCAAGCTTGTATGGAAAAATGGCCACAAATAATCTCTCCGTCATATCCCTGCTGGCCGATATGGGTAACGGCGAGCTTCAAAACCCCACAACTGATCTGCCGCTTGTTAATGGACAAGATGCCTCTGCGTCAACGCCGGGGCGGATCGTACATTGGGATGCTGAGTGGCACTGGGATCCTACGTATCCTCAGTTTCCTCACCAGGCGCTGGGAGGGCACATTGTGGCATTGGGTCTTAGTCAGGCATTCCAGGTGTGGGATGAATATACCTATCCCATTTTCAACTGGGTTCATCAGCGCAGCGGCATTGCAGGGTTTGCCCATATGCAGTACCTGGACGACACTAACACTATTCCGAATGGTTTGACGTGTTGTACCCCCATTGAGTATCCCGTCGAAGTGGCTTTGGGGGCGAGTGACTTTATTTCGGAGGACGTTGATGACTCCAATTCCACCTGTGGAGGGGCAGCGGCACCTGGAGTCAGTGCTCCATTGTGTCCAGACTGTTTCATTAATGCCTATTACCGCTTGCTTAACTGCGGTTTTCGTCCCGGTTTTGCGGGGGGAACAGACTATCCGTGTAATTGCGGCGATCCAGTCGGTTCTCTCTTGACCTATTCACAAGTAGCCGGTGGGCAGATGACGTATGGCAACTGGATCAATGGAATTGCAAATGGAAGAACTGTTGTGTCGAGAAACGGGCATAACGAATTTTTGAATTTGACGGTGAATGGTACTGCCACCCCTGGAGATGAGATCAACTTGACGGGGCAAGGGAGTGTTCAGGTGAATATTCAGTGGACGGCAACGCAAAGTCTGACTGGCTCGATCGAGTTGGTGCAAAACGGCGTTGTCATAGCCAGCAGGCAGGCGTCAGTTAGCTCGGGCACTCCCGCAAGCCTGAGTGCAACAGTGAATTTCGCAAAGAGTGGTTGGCTGACCGCGCGAAGGATGGGGAGCAACGGTCATATGGTTCATACCGCAGCAGTGTTTGTGATGGTAAATAATGCGCCGGTACGTGCCAGTTCGGCTGATGCGCAGTTTTACGTGCAGTGGATGGATAATCTGATAGCGAAGACTTCGTCAGGTGGCGCTTGGAGTTCGTTCCTTCCGACAGAGCGAACTGCGGCGCAGGCACGGTATCAAGCCGCCAAGGTCCTCTATCAGAAGATTGCCTCTGAAGCCGGTACAGTAGACACTACTCCGCCATCTGCCTCAATTACTTCACCAAGCAATGGGGCAACGGTCTCAGGTGCAATTACCGTCAGTGCAAACGCCACTGATACTATTGGTGTGACAAAAGTAGAATTTTACCTTGATGGCGCTCTTCAGGCGACAGACACCATGAGTCCTTATGTCTGGTCCTGGAACAGTGGACTCACGTCGAATGGCACTCACCTCCTTACCGCTAAAGCGTATGACGCCGCCGGTAATAGCACTATGAGCAGCGCAGTGAGCATCACAACTTCCAATAACATCGCTTTAGTTCAAAAAGCTTCCAGCATAACCGCCAGCGCACAGAATCTGACGGCAACTCTTTCTTCAAATGCCACTGCCGGTAATTTTATTGTTGTTTCGGTCTCGGGTTGGCCAAATTTGCCTGCCGCAACTGCCGTTACCGATAGTTTGGGTAATATCTACAAAATCGCCGGTACTGTGCTTGTTTCTCAAGGAGCGTACAGTGCAATCTACTATACAACGAACATTATTGGTGGTGCGGTTGCCGTTACCGTCAACACCGTCAAATCCGGTGGTCAGATATCAATGGCAGTCGCTGAATTTTCCGGAATAGATGCGGTATTGGCACTTGACGCGACAGCTGGAGCGACAGGTTCGGGATCGACGCCCACTTCCGGAAATATGACCCCGACTTTAGCAGGAAATCTTGCCATCGGTTCCGGTACCCATAATGGTAATGCCGTCACAAGTGCAGGTCCCGGATTCACTATGATTGCTATTCCGACCGAAGATTCAAACACTCATCAACCGCTTGCCATGGAATATCAAATATTGAGTGGCAATCAACAAATATCAACAATTTTTAATCTGAGTACAGGGTATGGGTGGGCTCAGAACGGGGCAATTTTTAAACATAAATGATGAACACGTGAAAAAAAAGTAACACTCCATATTTATTGTTATATTGCAGCAGTTTACTGCTGCAATATAACTCTATCTCTACAAATCACAGCCATCTTCTGAATCAAATCCATTCACCGTTCCCCCTATAACAAGCTGAAACAAATTGCATATTCATGTAAACGCGCTTTGGCATGTTTTATGGATTATGAATTGACATCGTCTGTGTTGTTTCACTCTCATTTACGGTGGAGATATCATGAGTCAGGTAGATGTCGTCATTCCCAGTTATAACTACGCCCTTTTTTTGCGCACCTGTGTGGAAAGCGTCTTATCGCAGGCCGGTGTGGATGCCAGAGTGCTCATCATAGATGATACATCATCTGATAATACTCCCGAAATATGCAAAGAACTGGCAGCGCAGGATTTGCGGGTGGAATTCCGGCGGCACAGCCAGAATTTAGGGCATGTTCGGACATATAATGAAGGTATCGAATGGGCTCGTGGAGACTATATGCTTCTGTTATCCGCCGACGACGTACTCATCGAAGGGTCGCTAAAGCGTGCAGCCGATTTTATGGACTGCCATCCGGAGGTGTCGTTGACGTACGGCAAGGAAATTCGATTCCAATCAGGAGAACCGATGCCGGAAGTGCCGTTGAACACCAGTCCGGAGAATTGGGAAGTAATTACGAGCCAGCAATTTCTCGAACGAGCCTGCGAACTGGTCAGCAACTTTGTTCCAACGCCAACAGCAATCGTTCGGACTGAGATGCAGAAAAAACTCGGGGGATATCGCACGGAAATACCGCACGCGTGTGACATGGAGATGTGGCTGCGTTTTGGAGCACATGCTTCGGTGGGTGTTGTAAATGACTACCAGGCTTATTACCGAAAACACGCGGACAATATGTCGTTGAATTATCCTGGCGTTATGGATCACCAGCAGCTTAAGGCCGCATTTGACAGGCTTTTTACGGAATATGGAAGGATGATTGATGACAGTACCAGGCTATGGACTCTCGCGTACCAAAACCTAGCTCAGAAAATTTTGTGGGATGCTTATTCTGCTGCAGAATGCGGAAGTTGGGTGGAATGCCGAAAGTTACAGACATTAGCAGGTGAACTGTGGCCCACATTGCATAATGAAAAAGTATGGTCTCGCTTAATTTGGAAACAGAGGCTGCATCTGATTTGGCCAACCTTACGTTCAATAATCAATTATTTTCAGTATGGTCGAAAATGTAATGCAAACGTGCTTAATGCAGGCTGTTAGTTTCAATTGGCTAAAATATATCTACAGAGTTTGCAGACAATATTTATATCGGGATATCAGGAGTTGTAACAGTGAAACATATTAATTCAATTTCAGTTGTAATCTGTACGAAAAATAGAGCCAGAGCGCTTGAGGAGTGCCTGGGTACATTTGAGACTATGGAGGTACAACCGGATGTCTCCTTGGAATTGATTGTTGTTGATAATAACTCAACTGATGACACAAAGGCTGTAATACAGAATTTTGATACGCAATCAGCAATGAATGTGAAATATGTTTTTGAAGAGAAACCGGGGCTCGGGCACGCTCGGAATGCCGGAATAGCAGCGGCACATGGAGAAATAATCGCATTCACGGATGACGACTGCTTCGTTGATCAGAACTGGTTGGCCTGCATTGTTAAGGAATTTAGCTCAGACCCGTTACTGTCAGGAATTGGAGGAAGGGTAGAGCTCTACGATGTGCGAGACAAACCCGTTACAATAAAAACTTCTAAAAGGAGAAGTCTGTTTTCATCGGCCGAGCACGTTTTTGACTGCATTCATGGCTGTAATATGGCTTTTTATCGCAACGTATTTGATCAGATAGGCTGCTTTGACGGCAGGTTTGGTGCGGGTACTCTCTTTAAATCTGCTGAAGATACGGACTTCATTTACAGAGTGTATAAAAATGGCTTCAAGATGATCTACTCTCCGACGGTATGTGTTTACCATAATCATGGAAGACGTACAAACCATCAAGTCAGGGCACTTAAAAACGGCTATGAAATTGGCAAAGGGGCTTTCTATTGCAAGCATATTCTCAACAGAGATGTCGGCATATTAAAGTTGGCGTATTGGGAAATAACAACGGTTTTGAGGCTTCTAAAAAATATCGTCGTTGGAACAAGCTGTTTTGCAACCGTTTATTGCAGGGATTACATAAGTTTCAGGCTATTGCGTTTGAATAGATAAAAGTAACCAGGGAAATATACATGACAAAGACACTTTTAATATCACCGAAATACCCTCTGCCTGAAGATAATGGCAGCGCTATACGGTCAATGAACTTCGTCAGGTATTTTAAACAGTATGGTACTGTTGACATTCTTTGTCTTTCAAGCCAGAAGCCTTCTTCACTATCTAAAAGCCCTTTCACCCAAGAATATTTCATAACTAAACCGACTGATAAAGCGTGCAAAAAAGGATTCGTTAAAAGTATATATGATAAACTCATACATAAAAAAACGTGGCTGACCAATTTCTTTGTCCCTAAAACAGAAATTGCAATAAGGGATATAATACTGGCAGAAAATTACGACTATATTGTCTGCCGATACATTCAATCAGCATATCCTTTGCTTAAATGTTCGACCAACAATAAGAAAAAAATCATCCTTGATGTCGATGATATAGTCACAGAAACCTTATATGATTCTAGTACTGCTAACATCAATGGCTTTGGTACGCTTAAAAAACTGATAGACAGATATATTCTGCAGAAATATTACAAGAGCTGTTTTGGATTTGGGTTTATTCTGTTCTCTTCGCATCTGGATAAAATAAAAGTTAGTAATCCGAACCTGGTATCAAAATGTTATGTAGTACCTAATGTGTCTCCTCGAATGGAGTTGCCAGATGATTTTTGCAAAGACGGGCATTCAAATATCAGAAATATTCTTTTTGTCGGATCGCTTGCTTATGAACCGAACCTGCAGGGAATTATCTGGTTTATAAAAGAAGTCTTTCCGCGCATGGTCGAAGAATACGAGGACGTGCGTCTTGTCATTGTCGGAAAGTGTCCTCCCGCAGAATTAATAAATCTCACACAAAATACTCCCAATGTTGAGTTAAATGCCGATTCTCCTGATGTTGTGCCTTTTTACAACAAATGCGGTGTTGTCATAGTCCCATTATTTGCAGGCGGCGGGACTCGGCTGAAAATACTTGAATCCGGGGTTGCCGGACGCCCGGTGATTTCAACTGAAATTGGTGCGTACGGACTAGGATTGACTGATGAAAAAAACGTTATGATATTCAGTGATCCAGAGTGCTTCATTGAAAAATACAAGAAACTCAGCAATGACAAAAAACATTACTCCCGCATCGTACAAAATCTATCAAACGTTATAACAAATAATTATTCATTCACCAATTTCAGTGAGTCCATGGACACTGTATTGTCAAACGTTCATATGTAGCAACCGAATTAATCTTCCGATCTGATATCGAGATGAACGGTGGTTATCATGAAAAACACACAAATAATTCAGCAACATAAAGTGGAATCTCACAATGGGAAACGAATTCGACTTCGTTCTGTTTTTGTTATAGCAGTCGTTAGTCTGTTCGTTTGCAGTTGCAGCGGAGGAGGGGCTCAAGCTTCGCCGACCGTTTCGACCAGTGTGCCGACGGCCAAATATGGCGACCTGAAGGGTGCAGATACGGGGAGTGGTGCCAATCTGAACGGCGCGATTTCCTTCCCGAAAGACAATGTATGGAACACTGATATTTCAACGGCACCGGTGGATCCCAACTCTGTTGCGATTGTATTGAATATTGGCATCAACACGGGTCTTCATCCTGATTTTGGTGCCGGTCTTTACGGAGGTGCTCCTATCGGCATACCGTATTTTATCGTTTCCGGTACCCAGCCAAAAGTTCCGATCGTTTTTTTTGATTACCGCGACCAGAGCGATCCAGGGCCGTATCCGGTGCCTGCCAATGCTCCTATCGAGGGTCTTCATGCGGACGGTTCAACTTTCAGCGGAGATCGGCATGTACTGGTAATTGATAAAGATGCAAACCGTCTTTATGAAATGGCCAGTGCGTTTCCGCAGAAGGACGGTAGCTGGGCGGCAAGCTGCGGAGCCTTGTTCAATCTCGATTCCAACATTGTGCGACCTGGCGGAAATAACGGCTGGACTAGCAGTGATGCGGCAGGTCTGCCGGTTTTCCCAGGTCTTGTGCGCTACGAGGAAGCTGCCAGTGGCATAATTCGCCATGCCCTCCGCTTTACAGTAAATACTACCCGTAAAGCCTATCTTCCTCCTGCCACGCACTGGGCTTCAAACGATATAAGCCTAAATCGTCCTCCCATGGGGATGCGGGTGCGGCTAAAGGCCAGTTACACAATTCCCGGCAGTTTTAGCAATGAGACAAAAGCAATTCTCCAGGCACTTAAGACCTATGGCATGTTTGTGGCCGACAATGGCTCGAACTGGTTTCTCAGCGGTGCGCCGGATGAACGCTGGAACAATGATGCATTGCTGAGCGAGTTAAGGAGCGTAAAAGGATCGAATTTTGAAGTGTTGCGTATGGATGGACTTGTGACGCCCTGACTGGCTATGGAGTGGTGAAATGCCCGATATATCTTTTGTCATATTAAGTTGGAACTCCAAAAAGTATATAGGCAAATGCTTTGATTCAATCATGTCAATGTGTGAGAGGCATTATGTCACTTATGAAATTATAGTTATTGATAACGGATCAAAAGACAATCCACAGCCATTGTATGAATACTTTGATTTTATGAAGTCAGGTATGTTCCATTTTATTTACCTGGATGCAAATAAAGGAACTACTTTTCCAAGGAATCTGGGATTACGACGGGCTCAAGGAACATATATCTGTATTATTGATTCAGATACTGAAATGCTTGTAGGAGACATCAGAATGATTTTGACTGCGTTGGAAGCAGACAGTGAACTTGGCATCGTAGCGCCAAAGTTAGTATTAGATAACGGTGCTGTACAAGAATCTATAAAGAAATTTCCAACGTTCTGCCACAAACTGCTTAAATTACCGAAGGCCATTTTTAATATTAACATGTCCAACCTCGATTTTTATGATGTCTTCCCTTTTTCACACCAAATGGACGTTGATTCCGCAATATCAGCCTGCTGGTTTTTTCGCAGAGATTTGGTCGATCTTGTCGGTTACTTTGATGAGAATATCTTCTACTCTCCTGAAGACCTTGATTTTTGTTTGAGAGTGCGCAAAGCAGGAAAAAAAATCAGGTATTTTCCTGACGTCACTGTATTGCATCACACCCAGCAGATCAGTCACAAGAAGCCTTTTTCCAGAATATCCCTGAGTCATTTTTGGGGTCTTGTCTATTACTTCAGGAAGCATGGAGGATGGTTTTCTTCGCCGGCAGTCTAACCTGTTGGCTTGACGAAGAACAATCGAACATACCGAATGATCAGAAAAATTACCAATACCCTGAAATGGCTTCCGTACTACCTGCACAGGGAATTTAATCGAAATTACCGCGATCCGGCTGTGAACCCGAAACATATCTATTTTTGTATCTGTGATCATTTTGAACCCTACTGGAACAAGGCAGACAGGGTGACAGCCAAAAAACGTATCCATCGTTGGATGTGTGAATATCCGAAAATTGCGGAGAGATATCCCGACTCCGATGGCCGGTCATTGAACTACACATTTTTCTATCCTGAGGAAGAGTATCAGGAAGAAGACATGAATGAACTTGCAAAGTTGTGCCAGGCTGGTTTCGGAGAGGTGGAGATTCACCTGCATCATGATAACGATACATCGAAAAACCTGCGTAGTACGCTTGTCGATTACAAAAACCGCCTCTATGAAAAACATGGATTATTGTCGAAAAGCAGGCACAGCGGAGAAATATCCTATGGGTTTATTCATGGAAACTGGGCATTGGCCAACTCTCGACATGACGGTCGATGGTGCGGGGTGAATGATGAAATATCAATTCTTCAGGAAACGGGATGTTATGCAGACTTTACCCTGCCATCTGCACCGAGTGAAACACAGACACGGAAAGTGAACAGCATATATTACGCGGTCGATGAATCTGGAAAGCCTAAATCTCATGATTGGGGTGTGAATGCAGAAGTCGGTAAAAAAGGGGAGGGCTTGTTGATGGTTCAAGGTCCCTTGTGTCTTACCTGGAAACATCGGAAATCCGGCTTTTTGCCGGGGATCGAGAATGGTGGCTTGTTCGCAAATAATCCGCCAACTTTAGAGAGAATTCATTCCTGGGTAAATACAGGAATTAGTGTCGACGGTGCAGGGGAACATGTTTTTGTTAAAATTTATACCCATGGGACTCAAGAGGGAATTATGGAAATGTTATTTGATGATAACAACTTATCGAAACTGTTCAGCGGATTGCACGACTTTAGTGAAGAGAACGGGGGCACCCTGCATTATGTTAGCGCCCGAGAATTAACAAATGTGGTTCTGGCTATACAAAACTCAAACACTATTAATGTGACCGACATGCGCGATTGCATGTTTTGCAGATAAACAGACACATCAATGTCGTATTGACTAATAAATTAATCCATATGTGGAGTGACAATATGCTCTTCTTTCTACTCTGTCTTTATACATCGCTCTACTATGTCCGCCCCACTGACTGGATGCCGGGATTACTTAATGAACCGCTTTTTCTGGTAGTCGGCGTTATATGCACCTTTATTCTCTGTCTGACACGTATTTCGAAAAAAAATCCAATATTACAGAGTGGTCCGGAATTCATGATGCTGGGGCTTGCGGCAGCAATCCTCTGCTCACACCTGAGTCACGCGTATGTTGGTGGAGCCATAGAATCCATTAAAAACTTTATGCCGGTAATGGTCGGTTATTTTCTTGTTGTTACTGCGATAGATAGCCAAAAAAAACTTAATGCATTTATTGTAGTTCTGGTGTTGTTAACAACATTTCTTGCCTGTGAAGGTTGGCTCCAGCACAAAACCGGGTATGCTCATGGTGGTATGGACGCACATATCGAACAAAAAACCGATGCGGAAGGAGTAACGGTAGAGGTGCCTCGTATCCGTTGGTACGGAGTGTTTAACGATCCAAACGACCTCGGCTTGGCTCTTGTGATAGTGTTGCCATTTTTATTGAACATGGTGTTAAACAAAAAATACCTGTTACCGGTCATGTGCCTTCCGCTTATTACTATTGCCGCCTACCTCACTAATTCCAGAGGTAGTATACTGGCTGCTTTGGTCTCAATTGGGGCATATTTTGTTATTCGCTATAGAAACATAAAAGCTGTAGTGGTCAGTCTGATATTGATAGCTGTGCTGCTTGCCTTTGGACCGAGCCGAATGGCACAGTTATCATCTTCCGAGGAGTCGGCGCATGGCAGGGTTGATGCGTGGTATCAAGGGTATCAGATGTTTAAGGCACACCCGATGTTTGGCGTTGGGCAAGGTATGTTTACTGAGTATCATCCTGTTACTGCTCATAATTCATTCGTGCTTGTTATGGCCGAACTTGGAATAACTGGAACAATCTTCTTTTCCGGGCTGTTCTATTACTCCTTCAGCTGGATATGGAAAAATATATTCCTGTCAAAAGAAAACACCTGGTCAAAGCCGGATTCCGGGCAGTTGTGCGCTGTCTTTGGTAGCCTCTTTGGGCTTATGGCCGCTATGTTTTTTCTTAGCCGTGCCTACGTACTCATCCCCTTTATATTTTTAGCTCTATCAACCGCAACAATACGGGTTTCCACTTCTGCCAGTTGCGTGCCTGTCAGTGATGTGTTGCCTTTCAGATATCACTTTAAAAACATCTTGTTCATCACGTTTCTCCAGATTGTTTTTATAAACGTGGTTGTTAAATTAATTATCTAGTCTCGTTGAAAGAGAAGAACATATGCCACTTGTCAGTGTGATAATCGCTACATATAACAGGGTAAGTCTGCTCAATAATGCAATTGTCAGCGTTATCAACCAGACGTACAGCAATCTTGAAATAATTGTAGTTGATGACGGTTCCACCGATGGGACGGGGGATTTCGTCGAGCAATTTGGAAGTAAAATCCAATATTTCTTCAAAAATAATGGTGGAGTGTCATCTGCAAGAAACTATGGAATTAAGAAAAGTTCGGGGGAATTAATAGCGTTTCTTGATTCTGACGATGAATGGTTACCAGAAAAGATTGAAAAGCAAATATCATTTTTATGTGCGAATCCTGATTTTGGCATGGTTCTGTGTGACTGTAATTTTATTGATTCAAATCGGAAAATTACTTCAAGGACATTCAGACGTATTGAACTACCTCATGATGGTCATATACCGGAGCATGTATTTAAATCTCCATACCTTATTCCGTCGACAGTTTTGGTCAGAAAGCACGTTCTTGACGATACGGGATTGTTTGATGAAAACATCAGGACAGCCGAGGATCTTGATCTGCATTTGAGAATTGCCTGGAAATATAAAATCGGTCTTCTCACCGAACCGCTTACCTGCTGCATGAGTGGCCATGAAGGTTTAAGTATGCTTTCGAGAACATATGATGATCATGTGTATGTCCTGGAGCGATTTGCAAAAAAACATCTGGATGGGAGGGGCAATAAAGGTTTGATTGCAAGCTATATCAGCGCCGCTAATGGAAAATATTGGCTGAATGAATGGCGTGCGGGAATTGTTTATTCACTTAAAGCATTGAGATGTATTGGAACATTCAAAGATGTGCTTCCGGTTAGCCGGACATTTGTGAATGGACTGAAATTTTTTCTGATGTTTTTGAAGCGTAAGACACAGCTGATACATTAATTACGTTGCTGTCGGAAGATAGGCGGATCGAATGTTTTACCAGTAAGACAGTCAGGGAGCACAACAATGGTAAACGTTTTACATATTGTTCAGAGCCTGAATACTGGCGGATTGGAACGTTTCGTAATCGAGTTGATGCGAACATATTCTGCTGATGTTGTAGCGTATGTCGTATGTCTTGAGGAAGCCGGAGATTTGGCTGCAAACAGTGAAGGAACCACTGTTATCGCGCTGAACGAAAAACCAGGTTTAAAGTTATGGGCTATTTACAAAATAATACAAATATGTAAAACGAATAAAATCCAACTAATACACACACATAACGAAGCGGCACACTTTTATGGTTCCCTGGCTGGTGTTTTGACGGGGCTACCAATCGTTCATACCCGGCACGGAAGATACGCGCATAATTCGTCAAAAAAAATGCTTATGAACATATTTTCATCATTTCTGGCGACGGCCATTGTCGGGGTTTCAGAAGATGTTACGAACATGCTGATCAAAATGGAAAAAATATCTTTTCCTAAAGCACTGACAATACTGAATGGTGTTGATATTGATCATTTTTCGCCGCGATTCGCAAGTACCATTACAGACAAAAATAATGACATAAACAGAAACAGCATAATGATTGGAATTGTTGCCCGGTTGGTAAAAGTAAAGGATCACTCCAATCTGTTGAAGGCATGTCATGAGTTGAAGAAATCAGATGTGAATTTTAAGTTGTTGATTGTAGGTGACGGCTGTGAACGTTCGCGGCTGGAAAATGAAGTTGATACGTTGGGACTGAGAGAGTGTGTTGAATTCATGGGTGTACGGAAGGACATAGCATCGATATTACGGCAACTGGATATATATGTCCTCTCATCAATTAGCGAAGGAATATCTCTGACTTTATTGGAAGCTATGTCGTGCAGCCTTCCCGTCGTGGCGACAGATGTGGGAGGAAATTCAGAGGTTGTTATTGATGGCGAGACAGGATTTATTGTGCCGGCCCGGCATCCGGAACTATTAGCAACTAAAATATTGGCAATGATTAACGACAATGACTTAAGAATAAAAATGGGTAAATCCGGTCGTGAACGCATAATAAAATGTTTCAGTATTTTACAGACTGCGAAAACGTATAGACAATTGTACCAACACGTTATGGGGAATATATATGCATAAAAAAAACTTGTTATTTTTGTCCGCATATTTTCCCAATGCGGATGCTCCCAATGTCGCTACGTATATAAAGCAGACACTTGTTGCTTTAAGTGATCATTATACCATTGATGCAATTGTGCCCGTATCCTGGCTGAATCGCGTGTTTTCCCGAAATATCCCGCATGCAAGCAGTTTAAGCGGAATACATATTTATTACCCGACTTACTATTATACTCCATTTGTATTGCGCTCGTTATATGGCCATTTCTATTATTATTCAATCCTCGACATAGTAACCAGACTCACGAAAACAAAAAAGTATGACCTCATTTATTCTCCATGGCTGTATCCAGACGCCTGGGTTGCCGCAAAAGTGGCGAACTGTCTGGATATTCCACTCTATGCACATGTTCTAGGATCTGATGTCAACAGGCTGAAAGCTAATACTTTTTTGTCCTCTAAATCTTTATATGTGGCCGATTGTGCCAATAGGATCATATGTGTCAGCAATCAGTTAAGAGATAAATTAATCGAATTAGGATGCAATCCCAAGAAACTGGTATATCTGCAAAATGGGGTCGATCATAAGATATTTTATTCTGTTGATAAAAATAGTGCCCGTAACGGATTAGGTCTGGAAACAGCAGATAAAGTAATCTTATATGTTGGCAACATTAAAAAAGAAAAGGGACTTGGGGAACTTGCCCATGCATTCGGAAATATTGTCAAAAGCAAGAAATATTCGCGAATAAAATTGATTGTCATTGGCAGTGGTAGATACATGCCTGTTTTTAAGAAGTGTTTGCAACAGCATGGTATTGCACCTTTTACCGTTATATTGGGTGAACGTTCGCTTGAAATAATTGCACAGTATATGAACGCGTGTGATGTCTTATGTCTGCCAAGTTATATGGAAGGGCAACCAAATGTTGTTATCGAGGCATTGACTTGTCGAACAAAGATAGTTTCAACAACGGTAGGGGGAATACCAGATCTGGATGATGGATTAGGTAATATTAAACTTGTTCCACCTCGAACAGTTGAGGAATTATCAGAAGCTCTCATCGAAATGCTTGATAAAGAAAGCTGTCACATCGGACAGACAACAACACACTCCTGGGAACAATATGCAGACCGTTTGAAAAACATATTCGAACAAGTCCCTGAATATTCAATGACATAACGAAATAACGTATTACTTGAATAACTCCGGAGATTGACACTTCATGGATAAATTACGAGTTGCCATAATTGGCTGCGGACAGATTGCTGATGGCCATGTATCGGAAATACAGAAACTTGGTAATGCAACGGTTGTCGCTGTCTGCGATACAGAACCGATCATTGCAGAGCAACTTGCCATCAGGTTCGGCATAAAGACATGGTATCACTCGCATAAAGAGATGCTTAACAAGGAACAGCTCGACGTTATTCATATCTGCACACCGCCTCAAAGCCACCTTGCGTTGGCAAAAGATGCTGTTGATTCCGGATGCCATATCTATGTGGAAAAACCTCTCGCGCTGAATTATTTGGAAACGGTTGAGCTCGTTCAATATGTCACGAATGCACACCGGAAAATAACCATAGGCCATAATAGTGAATTCGATCCGCCAAGCGTTGAGATGAGAAATCATATAAAAAACGGTACACTAGGCGACCCGGTTCATGTGGAGAGCTGGTATGGATATAACATGGGCGGGTCGTTTGGAAAAGCCATCCTGGCTTCACCAGATCATTGGGTACATAAACTTCCGGGTAAGCTGTTTCATAATAACATCAATCATATGCTCAACAAGATTACCGAATATTTGGATGATGACACCCCGGAAATACATGCATTTGCATGGAAAAGAGATACTACACAGAACTTTGGGGATCTACGCGACGATTTGTATGATGAATTAAGGACCGTTATTCGCGGGAAAACTGTTTCTGCGTATGGCACCTTTTCGTCGGGCGTCAGGCCCGTTGGGCATTATGTCCGGGTATACGGGACCAGGAGCATCATTGATCTGGATTATACGTCACGGAGTGTCGCAGTTGACAGGGGGGCACTATATCCGAGTGCTATTGGGCGACTTCTCGCCGGCTATGATAAAGCCTGGCAATATACAAAATCGGCATTAAAAAATTCGAAACGTTTCTACCAAAATGATTTTCATTTTTTCAGTGGGATGAACTTATTGATAAAAAATTTCTATGACAGCATTTTGCATGATGCACCGTTACCTGTTTCGACAAGAAACATTGTCAGAATTGCATGGATAATGGATTCGATCATCTCTCAAATACAGGGGGAGAAACAGTCATGATTGCGTTAGTAACCGGAGCAAACGGTTTTCTCGGATCATCTTTGGTCGCAGGTCTGTTATCACAAACCGATTACCAGGTGCGCTGTATTGTACGGCCCGGAAGTTCTATTGAAAAACTGAAAAAAACCGCGACCGATTTTCCTGACAGATGCGAGATCAAATATGGTGCATTGCATAACTATTCTATCTGTCTTGATATAGTAAAAAATGTCGATATCGTATTTCACCTTGCCTCAGCCAAAAGCGGAGCGCCAGCCGAGATGTTTCACGGGTCATCAGTTACAACAAAATGCCTCCTTGATGCCATAGTAAACACTAATAAAACCATAAGGTTAGTGCATTGCAGCTCATTTTCTGTCTATAGCGTCGCAGAGTTGAAATCAAGAGAGATGGTCAACGAACATACTCCACTGGAACGACACCCCGAAAAAAGAGATTTGTATGCATTCTCAAAATGGCACCAGGAGCAATTGATAAGGGAATATTATAAAAAATATAACATTCCAACGGTCATTCTTAGGCCCGGAGTTATCTACGGACCTGGCGGCACGCCGATATCCACCCGGGTCGGTTTGAGTGTTTTCGGCGTTTTCCTGTTCATTGGAGGTCGAAATATTTTGCCCCTCACATATATAGATAATTGTGCGGAAGCCTTTTTGACCGTAGCCGAAAAAGCAGCGTTCGAAGGCGAAACATATAACATCGTAGATGATGATTTGATAACGGCCGGGAAATTTCTGTCTTTATACCGGGCACAGGTGCTGCGCTTAAGGTTTATAAGGGTGCCCTATCCACTAATGTGGTTGTTATCGGTACTCTGTGAAAAATATCATGTACGTTCAAAAGGGCAATTGCCGGATGTTTTTACACGGTACAAATCTGCCAGCATGTGGAAACCCCAGACATTTACCAATATGAAGTTAAAACAATTGGGCTGGACAATGAAAGTGCCTACTGATCTTGGGTTAGCAAAGCACTTTGAATATCTCACATAGACGGAACAGGGAGTAGAGCGGGATATTTTGATACGAAATAACACTCTGGAAGGTAACTGACATGGAAAAGAAACCAATTATATATTTCGGTAACGACTGGTTTGGCGAAAACAAGACGAGCAGTCATCATATTGCCGAATATTTAGCTGCAGATCATGCCGTATTGTATGTTGAGTGCCCTGGATTACGCATGCCCCAAGGCAACAAACGTGATGTAAAAAAGATCATTTCCAAAATAATAAAAAGTTTCTCGGCACCTCGCCGGATCAACTCCAACTTCTGGATTTATACCCTGTTTCAAATACCACTTCACAAATATTCCTTTATAAGAAAACTGAACGAAAAACTGATTCTGTATGCGATAAAACGGATCATAGCAAAGCTTGATTTTATTGACCCACTCTTATGGTTCCATATTCCACACCTGTTCATGGTTCCTGGAAAGCTTCAGGCAAAAGGTGTTGTCTACTATTGCATCGACAGCTACAGCTCCTTGCCGAATGTTGACAAACGTGCCGTTCAAAGTATGGATGATGAAATGACCCGCGTCGCGGATGTAGTGTTTGTTTCATCCGAGCCGCTTTACGACAAGAAAAAACAAAGTGCCCGGCACCTCTTTCTCAGTCCTCACGGTGTTGATTTTGAACATTTCAGCAGCGCCTCTTCACATCTGCCTGTACCGAAAGATATTGCCCTATTCAAGAAACCTGTTATCGGCTTTTGGGGCTTGATCGAGAACAGGGTTGATCTTGAATTAATCAAGTACCTTGCTACCAGAAATCCCGAGTGGACTATAATTATGATCGGCCATGTTGCCGTTCAGGAAAACCCATGTGCAAAACTGGATAATGTTCAATTTCTCGGTCCGAAAAATTATACGGAATTACCGGTATTTGCCCGGATATTCGATGTGGCAATATTGCCATACAAACAGAACGAATTCGTTTTTCACTGTAATCCGATCAAACTCAGGGAATATCTGGCAACCGGAAAACCTGCCGTTTCAACCCGTTACCCCGAGATTGAGAAGTATCAGGATGTTATAGCGATTGCCGATGGCTATGAGGATTTTTCTGAAAAAATCACCTGGTATCTTGATAATGATTCGCCAGAAATGGCGGCGCTCAGAACGGTCAGGGTGCAGGCGGAATCGTGGGATAATCGGGTAAAGGAGATACGACGAATTGTAACTAACCAATTTTATAGTGAGGCTGACTTATGAATACTAGCGTCGTTGCAAATAAGGTCGCTTTTATCGGATGTGGCAATATTGCTCATGTGCATAAACGTTTTGTAAGTAAAGCAGGATATACCGTTGAAGCCGTGTGCGATGCTTCGCAGGTGCGAGCCGATATTTTTGCCGATAAATATGCTATCTCCAAACGGTTTACCGACATCGATACTCTCCTTTCACACGAGAAACCCGATATAGTCCACATTCTTACTCCCCCGCATACTCATTACGCACTTATCATTAAGTCATTGACGGCAGGATGCCACGTGCTGGTTGAAAAACCACTCTGTCAAACGTTGGTCGAGTATCGGGATATCATGCAACTGGCTACCGAAAAGAGGTTGCTGGTTTCAGTAGATCATACGCGCGTTTATAACCCGATGATTGTTCAGGCGCGCACCATAGTTCAGTCCGGAAAAATTGGCAGGATTGTACGAATGGAATATTCATATGATGACCCGAGTTTGACGAAGCTGGACTCCGTTGCCAATGGCTTTCGCTGGGCGAGAGGCGTGCCTGCCTGGTTTGAAAAAGTTCGGGGCGGGATTCTGACAGATTTGCTGCCTCATCCGCTTTCTGTCTTTTTAAGTTTCGACAAGGATCTGCTTATTACGCATGTTCAGTCACATTCTATCCGGGGTGAAGTAATAGATGAACTGGCGGTCATGCTCCAATCCAGGAATATGGATGCTGGAATACACCTCTCTCTCAACCAGAAGCCTCTCAAAAATATTTTCTGTATTTACGGGGAAAAGGGGAGTATTCGCATTGATTTGAGGAATATGTTTTCTGTCTGCCATTATGAACGTCGACTTCCCGGGATTGTCGGCCGGGTTGTCATTGCTCTGAGCGAATCAGTACAAATTCTTAAAAACTTTTCCGTCAATGTTGTGAATCTTGTTGTGGGTCACGCTCACACATATGATGGTCTGGACAAAATAATCGGAGATTTTTATGAAGCAGTACATGCGGGAAAGTATAACGAATTGCCGCTGATAAACGCAGGCAGAGTAACGTCACTTATTGACGAGATTCTGGAGATATCGCTGAATAACGAGGCCACCGTAAAAACAGTGCATGTAGAGCCGGAGCCGTTGCCCGGGCCAGCTGATTATCTCGTATTTGGAGCAACCGGGTTCATCGGGCGCGCAATCATCAGCCATCTTGTTGCAGATCACAAATCAACCAGAGCGTTCTGCAGACCCTCTCGTAATACAGATTGTTTGCCTGCATCAGTCGGGCTGGTTTTTGGGGATTTGCGGAACCCGGTATCTATCGCCGCTTCACTTGCCGGAGTCAAAACGGTCGTCCATTGCGCTGCTGCAATGAGCGGCGACTGGGCTGAATTCCAGGAGTCAACAGTAGCGGGTACAAAAAATCTGCTGACGTCGCTTACTGGTAGCTCGGTCACACAGCTCATATATATAAGCTCGCTCGGGGTTCTCGATTATAACAAACTTAAAAATGGCAGTAATGTTGATGAATCGGCTCCTGTCGAAGCAAAGCCTGATGATCGGGGATTCTATACCAGGGCAAAGGTGGAAGCTGAAAAACTTGTACTTGAGTTTGCTGCTGGTAACCCTGGGGTGAAAGTCATAATCCTGAGACCGGGACTCGTCTATGGGTGTGATTCCAACAATAATCTTCAAAATTGTGGAGTAATGCTGGACAGGTTTCTCTTTGTGTTTGGGTTGGGGAGGAGAGGACTTGGTCTTAATTACGTGGAGAATTTGGCTCAGGCCGTACTACTTGCCGGAGATGCGGATTTAACCAGTGGATCTATCGTGCAGATAGTGGATCCGGAGCAGCCGACGGTTCGCGATATTATAAAAGAACATAATAAGCTGAGTGTTCATAAGGTCGTCCCCATATTCATACCGATAGTTATCTGGAAAACGCTATTTATGCTTGTTGATCTGCTGATGTATTTCAAGAATAAAAAGGTCGGAACCTTCAGCTATCGTTTTGCCTCAAATTCAAAAAAATTGCATTTCAGGTCTGATTTTGCCCAGAGA
>CAIRND010000076.1 GCA_903879825.1 uncultured Geobacteraceae bacterium | reverse complement strand
CGGATGGAGTGCCACAGCCAGGTTGGCTGGGATCGTCCAGGGGGTCGTTGTCCAGATGACGATGTACGCCTGTTTGCCGGCCAATTCCGGTAGTACAGTAGACAGGTCATCCTGCAGAGCGAAGCGCACGAAAATAGAGGGGGAGGTGTGATCGGCATACTCGACTTCGGCCTCGGCCAGCGCCGTCACGCACGAAGAGCACCAGTGTACCGGTTTGCGGCCCCGGTATAATCCGCCGTTATGGGCAAAACGGGCCAGTTCGGCTGCGGTCAACCCTTCGTATTCATAATTCATAGTCAGATAAGGATTTTCCCAGTCACCGAGGATTCCCAGGCGCTTGAACTCCTCTTTTTGGATGGCCACAAATTTTGCGGCATAGCTGCGGCATTCGCGTCGCATCTCCAGTTTGCTCATCAGATGCTTCTTCGAACCGAGGTTTTTTTCCACCTGCAGTTCTATCGGCAGTCCGTGGCAGTCCCACCCCGGTACGTAGGGGGCGTGGAAACCTTCCATGCGCTTAACTTTCAGCACAATATCTTTAAGGGTTTTATTGAGAGCGTGGCCGATATGGATATGGCCGTTGGCGTAGGGAGGGCCGTCATGCAGGACATAGAGCGGCTTGCTGGCGCCACTGGCTTCAAGTTTGGCATAAAGCCCGTTCTGCTCCCACTGTGCGAGCATTTCCGGTTCCCGCTGATTGAGGTTGGCCTTCATGGGGAATTCGGTCTGCGGCAGGTTGAGGGTGTCTTTATATTCCATGGGGTACAGTCTCCGTTTTATAGTCATTAAAAGTGCACTAAACTACAGATGTGAAGCGGGAATGTCAAGAAAACGCGCGTTAACAACGGCTGCATGACACGGGAGGAGTTGGGTGGAATTGACACCGGTTAGATAAGAATATTTCATATTCTTTCTTGCATTACCTGCCGCGACTCTGTTATGGTTTTCCGCCGTTTTACCAACTTGATATGAAGTACTGAAAGGAACACCACGTAATGCTTAAAATGTTTGATTATCTGTTCGGAATGTTCTCCAATGACCTGGCCATTGACCTTGGCACCGCTAATACCCTTGTCTATCTGAAGGGGAAGGGGATCGTGGTGCGGGAGCCTTCGGTTGTCGCAGTCCAGAAAATGCCCAACGGCCAACAGAAGGTACTTAAAGTCGGTATGGAAGCCAAGCAGATGCTCGGACGAACTCCCGGTTCCATTACCGCTATCCGCCCTATGAAGGACGGTGTTATCGCCGACTTTGATATCACGGAAGAGATGCTGCGCTATTTTATCCATAAAGTGCATAACCGCAAAACTCTTGTCCGGCCGCGTATCGTTATCTGCGTGCCATCCGGCATTACTCAGGTCGAAAAACGCGCAGTTAAGGAATCCGCAGAATCTGCCGGAGCCCGTGAAGTGTATCTGATCGAGGAACCGATGGCCGCTGCAATCGGTGCTGGACTGCCCATTACCGAGGCATCCGGCAACATGATTGTCGATATTGGTGGCGGCACGACGGAAGTTGCCGTTATTTCTCTGGCCGGTATCGTATATGCCCAGTCCACCCGTATGGGGGGCGACAAGATGGATGAGGCGATCGTTCAGTACATCCGTAAAAAATATAACCTGCAGATTGGTGAACGCTGGGCTGAAAAGATCAAAATGGAGATTGGTGAGGCCTATCCTGGTCCTGAAACACTGGAGATGGAGGTTAAGGGGCGCGATCTGGTTTCCGGTATCCCTAAAACCATCAAGGTCAATTCTGACGAAATCCGTGAAGCTCTTAAAGAAGCGGTCAATGCCATTGTCGATACCGTGCGGATCTGTCTGGAAAAGACACCACCCGAATTGGCTGCCGATATTGTCGATCAGGGCATTTTCCTGGCCGGCGGCGGTGCTCTGCTGCGTAACCTCGATCTGCTGCTGCGCGAAGTAACCAAAGTGCCGGTACTGATTGCTGAAAACCCGCTTGACTGCGTCTGCCTCGGCTCCGGAGTTGTTCTGGATGAACTTGATCTGCTGCGCCGTGTCGCAATAACTTCCTGATGTATTCCTGACCGCAGAGTCACCGAAGATCATGAAAAAATATTTTTATGATCT
>CAIRND010000075.1 GCA_903879825.1 uncultured Geobacteraceae bacterium | reverse complement strand
CCGGGGCGATCAACCGCCAGCAGTAATATAATTGTTCCTTTTTTTTGCAGTTGAAGCAGCTCATCCAGAAAAAGCAGCAGGCCAGGCTCCCGAGCTCCGTACAGCAGCATAACCCGCCCAAAAGTTTCACGTTGTTTCAGGATCGCCAGAAGGAGTGATCGGACGGGAGCTATCCCCAGTCCCCCGGCCACCAGCAGCAAATCATGCCCGGAATATTCTGGCATCGGGAACCCGCAGCCAAAAGGGCCTCTCACGCCAACGCCATCACCTATTACCGTTTTTTTCAGCGGATTCGTTACATGGCCAGTATGCCGGATGCAGAGTTCGATACTGCCATCTGAAGAAGGGGAGCCGCAATACGATAAGGGAATCTCGCCGACGCCCGGGAGAGACAGCTCCAAAAACTGACCGGGAAGGAATGCTGATGAAACGGGATGGGGCTGTTGCGTATGCAGCGTTACTAATGAGGTGTCGACGTTTAACGACTGAATTGCCGAAATCACTGCCGGCGCGGGAATCGTTGCGTTCATAGCCGTTCCCCTTCCAGCCGTTCCGCCAACGGACGCAGGTCCAGACCGGCCGGGCAGGCCGTACGGCACCGGCCACAACCAACGCAAGTCGGAATCCCTGACATCGGTCCAAAACCACGATATTTATGAAGGTAGCGATACCGGAAGCGCTCGGCTCTATTTTTACGGAAACTCGCGCCGCCTGCCAACTGGGCATGACTCTTAAACAGGCAGTTATCCCACTGCCGTATCCGGATGGCCGAATTACCATCAAGCGCGCCGAACTCAAGGACATCGAAACAGGAACAGGTGGGACAACAGATCGAACAGGCGCCGCACCCCAGACAATGATCGGCAAACTCCTGCCACTCCGGCAGATCCACATCCAGTTCCGGCGGTGCCTGTTTCAAGACATCCTGACCGAAGAAGCTCCGGGTATCTTCCGGCACAGGTATCTCCTGCTCTTCAACAAGATCCATCATAGCCGCAAGGAGTTCAACGCCACGTCTCGAGCCACTGCTGACGGCAAAACCGTTATCCAGAGAGACAAGGAACAGATCGGAAAGGGCCTTCAGCGGGGAACAACAGTTATGGCACGAGCAGAATTCATCCGGGGTGCAGGAGAGACCAATCAGAGTAAGGGCGGAGCGACGGGCAGCATAGAGTGGATCAGGGACATCGCTCAGAAATATCCGGTCAAGACAGTTGATTCCCGCCAGATCGCAGGGGTGAAGACCAAACAGAACAAGAGGGGGACAGGGCTCTTCCGGGAGTTGATATCCAGCCCCTGCTGAATATTTCAGAATTGTTTCCTGAGGATGGAGCAGATACTTTTTAGGCGGCAGCAGGGTCCGTACGGCTGAAAGATCGGGAAGCTTATCAGGAGTAAGTGCAGCAAAGCGCACCACCCCATCGTCACCACAGACAGGCCCGTGGACCTCGGATGATCGCCGCATCCGCTCTAACAGGGCTTCAAGATTGCCATATGCAATAAATTGGATCGCCATGGAGGCCACCCTTTTGAACAGCATTACGAACCATTTGAAGTATAGCACCCATTATAAGATTGGCAACTTTGGCATTACCCCCCCCTACCCCACCAGCGCTCCGCTACAACTGGATCCCTCACCTGCGGTGCAGCAATAGCAATGTTGAGCCAGACGAATATTTTTCCCGTCCATATCCCCATCAACCAGCCCTGAAATTGTTATTTCTGTCCCATCATCTGCCGTAACCGGCATTGCCAAAGCCTGGTTAAAATCGCAGTTATAGATGGTACCCTGCCAGTCAACACTGATAAGCGAGCGACACATTATATTGCCCGCAGCTTCAGGATTAAAGCGGCCAGCCAGCAAGCGCACATAATCCGCATAGGCGCCATCAGCCTCAAGTTGCTCGCGGAAACGACCGATCGGCGCATTGGTTATGGTAAAGAGCTTGTTAAAGACGATGCCATGACGTTCAAACAGCTCCGCCTTGTAGGCGACCTCAAGTCCCTTTTGCGAACCGGGGACAAAATCCCCTCCCGGATTATAGACCAGATTCAACTCCAACTCTGAGCCGTAACCGAGGGCATTCAGCTGTTTCAATACTTCTATGCTTTTTTGATAAACGCCGACACCGCGCTGACGATCGACATTTTCTTCCAGGTAGCAGGGGAGTGAAGCGATGATGGTCAATTTATGACTACGGCAAAACTCCGGCAACCATTCCCACCCCGGTTCAGCCATGATCGCCACATTGCTGCGCAACAGCCTGTGCGACGTTAGGCCATCTGTCTGCTCAACAAAATAGCGAAAATGCGGGTTCATCTCAGGGCAGCCGCCGGTTATATCGAGAGTCAGATCGGGTTGTCGTGCGAGAAACCCGACTATCTGTTCCATGACCGCCACCCCCATGATCTCCGCACCGCGATTGGAAGCGTTGACATGGCAGTGGCTGCAGTGAAGATTGCACAGGTTGCCCAGGTTAACCTGCAGAGTCTGCAGACGCTCAAAAGTTTCGTATTCCGGATTTACCGCCTGCAGGCGATCTTTAAATGAAAGTATCATAGTTCGTCCTTACGCATTTTCAGTTCAATAAGCCAGAAAAACGGTGCCAGCAGCCCCATAAACCAGATGAGACAGCCAATACCGGTACATAAATTAAATATATTGAAACGGGTGCAGGGGGCAAAGAACCTCTCATGAAAGTTCAACATCGGATAGCGACCACTGCCAAGCAACGGACGTAACAACACATCCATAAAAAAGAACATCTGCCAGGAGTTCTGCCGGATATACCGCCCCAGCAGATAAAACACCCGGGTTGTCCCGGTCACTCCCCACTGATCGCGCATCATGCGCCTGATAAGGATAAAAAAGGGCGACAGCAACAGCGTGCCGGTGTCCTGCTGTACCCGATACACCTCAGGTGCACGCACAAAAAATGATTCCTCACCAATACTGTGCAGCCCCATCATCATACTCATCAAAATATAGCGGCGATGAAAACCTTCAATCTCGAAGCGTCGCGCCGATGTTTTGAGACAACCGGGAAGTGTTATCAATTGCCCAACAGAGCGTACCTTCTCGGCAATCCGCTGATCTTCCAAAAACGGCATGCTTTCATCAAAACCACCCAGAAACCTGAAGAAGTCCTTCGACAGCAACAGTCCCTGGTCACCATTTGTGGTATTAACGCGATTGAAAGCACTTTTCTCTTCGGCATACCTATAGGCCAACCTGTTTCGCTGCGTAGTGCGCATGAACTTGAGGCTAAAATGACCGGCGATGCGGTTCTGTTCGCACTGTTCAGACGCTATGGTTCGTACGGCATTATGAAGAAGACAGGGGTCATCAATCGAAGTATCAGCATGCAGGAAAAGGAGATAGTCACCGGACGCCTGTTCTGCTGCGGCGTTCATCTGCGCCCCCCGACCACGCGGAGCGGTTATAAAGCCGGCGCCATGGGCAATTGCCACATCACGGGTCGCATCCGTAGAACCACCATCGCCAACAAGAATTTCAATGGAGATATGCTGCTGTTTCTTGATATCTCCCAAAAGTAGCGGCAGATGGGCCGCTT
>CAIRND010000074.1 GCA_903879825.1 uncultured Geobacteraceae bacterium | reverse complement strand
TCATCGACCGTGGCATAGCCGACGGTGATCATGCCGGCTCCGCCGCGAGCCCGCTCGCTGTAGAAATCCACCAGGCGGTCACTCACCGCATAATTTCCGGCCATATTCATATGCATGGCCGGCATGAAGATGCGGTTTTTAACCTCCATGCGGTTGATGATAATCGGTTGGAAAAGCGGGTCAATCATGGTTGTCTCCAATTGTCGCTCACTCTTTTCTCACATGAAGTGAGGTGTTACTGCGCGAACGCTTCATACCGTTCAGCGACCGTATTAAACAGTCCGATCTGCACCAGTGACGACTTCAGCAACCCCGGGTTCTCGAGGAAATCGAGCATGAAGACGATCTCCGACACCTTCAGATACACAAGGAACGGGTCCGTAAGTCTCCCCTTGAAAAGCTGCGCTATAATTTCGTTCGGAGACAGTTTTCTCAGCGGTTGAACCTGTCGGGCGCGCTCCAGCAGCGTGGTGACGTAGAAGAGAATCGCCTCCTCAACGCTGCCGACAGAGTAGCGGTGCCCCGGCATGATCGTGCGACTGCTCAGCTGAGCCAGGTTGAGCAGGCTGTTGCAGTACGCCTCATAGTTTTTGAAACGCCCGCTAAAACTATCCATATCAATATCAAGCAACGGCGCCTGAAAAATATTTTTGAGGAGGACATCACCGGTTATCGCGGCGTCATCAACCAGGTAGATCAGATCACTTTGTGAGTGCCCCGGACAGGGGAGAAAGCTGATGCCGAGTGCCGCAAGTTCCGGCGCTTCCTCGACAATCCGGAAACGCTCCGGAGCGGCGGGGAAGACTTTATGGCGTGTGAACGATTCCCGTAACTGAGCGGTAAAACTTTCGCCAAAACCATATCCAGCGAGCAGTTCACCCATCCGCGTCATCCGCTCGCTGTGGCGCTGCAATTTAATGGCGTCCCGGCGCGGGATGAAAATCTCTGCATCGCTGTGCTGCAAAACAAAGTTGGCCAAACCGTAATGATCCACATGGCAATGGGTGATGAGCAGGTATTTCAGCCGCGTGAGATCGACCTGCTCCCTCAGGCAGGCTTCACCTTCCGGAGTGGGCGGGCCGGTGTCGAACAACACGAGCCCCCCGTCACGTTCGGTGTGGTAAAAATGAACCTCCCCCACCATGTAGGGGGTTTGTACGGTGTGTTGGTGCATTGCTGTTCCCTAAAAAACCAGTGTTGTCCGGTTCGGTAATTGCCTAACGTCAAAAGCACCCCTCATCCGCCCTGTCGGGCACCTTCTCCCTAATGGAGAAGGGATAAACCTTTACCTTCTACCCCGGGGAGAAGGTGGCCGAAGGCCGGATGAGGGGATAAGGCAGGGTTTTAATCACTATTCGCAATTACCAAGCCGGACACCACTGCTAAAATATATACTTATCAGCTTCAATAGAAGCTGCCGCCAGCTGACGTTTTGCTTTGAGTAACCCGGTGGCATCGTATTTGGTGAATCTGCGGATACCGGCCAGCAGCATGGTCAGGGTGTCACCCTCCTCGATGTAGTAGGCGGCCCGGCGCGCGGCAGAGGCGGCCTTTTCGTTGGCATTGAAGGCGAATACCTTTACGGCGGCATTAACGGAGGCTTTTCTATTGTCGCTGAGGTTTGGCGTAATTTTTTCAGCACGCAGCACGGCGCTTTCGATGGCAAAAATGTTGATGGCCAGATCGGCGACAGCCAGCAGGATCTCCTGCTCGTCCTTGATTGTATCCATGAACTTTTGCACTCCGCTGCCGGCCAGCACCAAAAACGCCTGTTTCAGACTGGCTATCAGCGCTTTCTCCGCAGCAAAAGGAACGGTGTCGTCCAACTCTTCAAAGGATGGCGACATCAACGACTCGAACGCCTTCATCGCCTCTTTCTGGAGCGGAATCTCCCCCTTCATGGCGCGACGGAGAATAATGCCGGGAATCAGCAGGCGGTTGATCTCGTTGGTCCCTTCCCAGATCCGGTTGATACGCTCATCACGATAATATCCTTCCGCAGCATATTCCTGAATAAAACCGTAGCCGCCATGAATCTGAACGACCGCATCGACGACATCTGCCAGCATCTCACTGCATAATACCTTGACGATGGCGCATTCAACCGAATACTCCTCGATCCCCTGCTGATAGGTTTCGTAATAGTCCGGCGTATTTTTCGGCACAGTGGCAAGCCGATCATCGATCAGTCCGGCCAGACGATATACCACCGATTCCGAGGCGAAGACAGCGGCGCTCATATCGGCAATCTTCTCCTGTATTGCTCCAAACGTTCCAATCGTTACGCCGAAGGCTTTACGCTCATTGGCATATTTTATTCCGGTGGTAAGCGCGGTCTTGGCCGCACCGGTGGCACCGGCACCCAGTTTGAAACGGCCAACATTGAGAACATTGAAGGCAATTTTATGCCCCTTGCCGATCTCACCCAACAGGTTTTCAACCGGTACTTTGGCATCTTCCAGGATGATCTGGGTCGTGGATGACCCTCTGACCCCCATCTTGTTTTCTTCCGGCCCGACGCTTAATCCCTCGGTACTCCGCTCCACCAGAAAACCGGTGAAGTGCTGTTTGTCGATCTTGGCAAATACGGTATAGAGATTGGCGATGCCGCCGTTGGTGATGAACTGCTTGGTACCATTGAGTATATAGTGTTTTCCATCTGCGGAAAGGGTGGCGGATGCCGATGCCCCCAGCGCATCACTGCCGGAACCGGGTTCAGTCAGACAGTAGGCTGCTATCCATTCGCCGGAGATGATTTTTTCAAGATAGCGCTCCTTCTGATCTTTGGTGCCGTAATAGACCAGCGGCAGCGTACCGATGCCGGTGTGGGCGGAATAGGTCACGGAAAACGAACCGGCCTGAGACAGCTTTTCCGCCGCCAGCATGCTGGTCGCCTTGTCCAGCTCCAACCCGCCGTATTCTTCGGGGGCATCGATCATCAGCAGCCCCAGTTCGCCGCATTTTTTCATCAGGTCAACCGTCAGCGACAGATTGTGATGCTCGATCTCCTCGCGATGAGGAAGAACCTCGTTAATGACAAACTGTTCGGTTGTGTCGCCAATCTGACGCTGCTCATCACTAAAATCTTCCGGCGTAAAAACGTCGCCTTTATCTGCTGCGGTGATCAGGAATTCTGCCCCTTTAAATAGTTTCGCGGCCATGGTGGCTCCTTATCTTTGTGATATGTTTTTGTTTTAGTCTCCCCCTTTACGAAAGGGGGATTAAGGGGGATTTGCTTTTAACGTCAGAGGCAAATCCCCCCCAGCCCCCCTTTCTTAAAGTGGGGAGTCTTCTAGTCTCCCACTTTATAAAAAGGGGGGATTTACATCTTCTCAAAAATCCCCGCAGCACCCATGCCGCCACCGATACACATGGACACCACGCCGTAGCGGGTGTCGCTGCGCTGCATTTCCTGAAGGATGCTGGTGGTCAGCTTGGCGCCGGTGCAGCCGAGCGGGTGACCAAGGGCAATTGCGCCGCCGTTGACATTGACCTTGGCGGGGTCGATACCAAGCTCTTTGACGCAGGCGAGCGACTGGGCGGCAAACGCCTCGTTCAGTTCAAACAGTCCGATGTCGTCCAGGGTCAGCCCGGCCAGTTTCAGAGCCGCCGGGATGGCTGCCACCGGTCCGATGCCCATCAGTTCAGGCGGCACCCCTTTGACGGCAAAGGCGACGAAGCGGGCCAGCGCCTTTTTACCGATCTTTTCCAGATACTCACCGGAGACTACCAGCACCGCGGCTGCGCCATCGGTCATCTGTGAGGAATTTCCTGCGGTAACCGTGCCGGTCGCCTTGAAAGCCGGCTTCAGTCTGCCCAGAGCGGCGGCAGTTGTGTCACTGCGAACGCCGTCATCGATCGTGATCAGCTCTTTGCTGCGTTTCATTTTGCCATTCACCAGGGCGCACTGTTCCACTTCCACCGGAATGATTTCATCGGCAAATTTCCCCGCTGCGATGGCAGCGGCAGCTTTGATGTGGCTGGCAGCGGCAAAGGCGTCCTGCTCTGCGCGGCTGATGCCGTATTTGTCTGCGACCAGTTCGGCGGTAATTCCCATAGAGGCGAACGCCTCCGGCCAGCTCGCCATCAGGGAAGGATTGGCGCTGTATTTGGCGCCCCCCATGGGGATCATGCTCATGCTCTCGGCGCCGCCGGCAATAATGCAATCGGCAAATCCGGCTATAATGCGTTCGGCAGCCGAAGCGATGGTCTGCAGCCCGGAAGAGCAGAAGCGGTTTACCGTCTGGGCGGGCACCTCGACCGGGACGCCGGCCTTCATCGCAGCGACCCGGGCAAAATTCATCCCCTGTTCGCCTTCGGGGAAGGCACAGCCGATGATGATATCTTCAACATCGTGCGGGTCAATGCCGGTTCTGTCCAGCAATCCCCGGATAGCCGCTGCTGCCAGGTCATCCGGGCGAACATCCTTCAATTTTCCTTTTTTTGCACGGCAGCCGGGGGTGCGGTAGGCGGCCAGAATATATGCATTTCTCATGTAAAACCTCCGTAAGTATGTAAGTCCCCTTATTTAAAGGGGGGAAGCCTTTAAGCCTCCCATGATAAGGGGAGGTTTGGAGGGGTTGCTGTTGCTTTGTTTAGTTGCGCAGCGGTTTGCCTTTCTTAAGCATATGCTGGATGCGCTCCAGAGTTTTTTTCTGTCCGCAGAGCCGCACAAAGGCCTCGCGCTCCAGTTCCAGCAGATACTCCTCGGTGATCAGGGTGCCGGCTGGTACATCGCCGCCTGTGATGACCTCGGCAACCATGCCGGCCAGGTACTGATCATATTCGGAGATGAAACCACCCTG
>CAIRND010000073.1 GCA_903879825.1 uncultured Geobacteraceae bacterium | reverse complement strand
GTGAACAGAATGAACCGGTCAGACGCGGAGATCAGGTGCTGGTGCGGGTATATCTGCACTCTACCGGCAGGATCGCGGCATCGGCAAAACTGGAGAAATTCATCAATCCGGTAGATGACAGCTTAACAGAGGGAGCAGAAGTTGATCTGCTGGTCTATGCCTGCACCGATCTGGGCGCCAAGGTACTTATCAATAACAGCTTCGGCGGGTTGATCTTTAATACGGAGTTTGTCGTCAAACCCTCCTGTGGTCAAAGTCTGCGTGGATATGTGAAAAAAATCAGGGATGATGGCAAGGTTGATATCACATTACGCAAGGGGGGCGCTCAGGAAGCGGCAAAAGACCGTGAGACTATTCTGGCTGCGCTTACGGCTCACAACGGTTTTCTCCCCTTGACTGACAAAAGTTCTCCCGAAGCAATTGCGGACCAACTTCGCTTGAGTAAAAAGAGTTTCAAAAAAGCGGTGGGTGGACTGTATAAAGAGGGAGCCATCACCATGCTTCCTGATGGAATACGACTGAGAAGTGTTCAAACGAAGGACACTCTGTGAGGTTTCGAATAACGGTAATTACCCTTGTTGTCTTGTTATGTTCAACCTTTTTTGCCACAGGGTGCAAAAAGTCGGAAGTCAAACCTGTGTCCGGCCTGCAGGTTGTTACGACGCTTTTTCCCCTCTATGACTTTGCCCGGTCGATAGCCGGTGATAAAGCGCAGGTAACGATGCTGCTGCCACCTGGTGTCGAACCGCATACATTTGAGCCACGACCGGAAGATATGATCAGAATCAGCCGTGCGGGGTTGTTTATCTACACCAACAAATATATGGAACCGTGGGCTGAAAAGATTATCACTGGGCTAGACAGCAAAAAACTGCGCATTGTAAATGCGGGAGAACGGGTTGCCTATAGAGCAGGAATTGTTCACGATGAGCATGACGGTGGTAAAAAAGGTGAAGATCACGACCATGGCCACAAGGGAATGGATCCGCATATCTGGCTCGATTTTTCCAACGCCTCACGTATGGTTGATGCAATTCTTGAGGGGTTTATTGCTGCTGATCCGGGTAATAGCGATGTGTACCGTCACAATACGGAAGCACTAAAAACACAATTGGTCGCGCTAGATCAGAGATATCAGAATGGTCTCTCCACCTGCACTACCAGAAAACTTCTCCATGGTGGCCATTATACCTTTGGATATCTGGCTGGTCGCTATGGGCTGGAGTATCATGCACTCAGCGGTATTTCGTCCGATGCGGAACCGTCTGCCGAGCGCATGGTTGCGCTTGTCCGGGCAATTAAAACATCTGGTACGAAATATCTTTTTGCAGAAGAATTGCTCTCTCCCCGCCTGACCGAAACGCTTGCACAGGAAGCGGGTGTTGGCGTGCTGATGCTCCATGGCGCCCACAACCTCTCGCGCGACGATCAGTCACAGGGCGTTACATTTTTTGATTTAATGGGACGCAACCTGGAACGACTACAGAAAGGTCTTCAATGTCGAGTGAAATAGTAACAACAGAGTTGCTCTCGTGCAGCTATCGTGAGGGGAGGGTGCTTGAGGATGTTTCCTTTCAGGTTGAGCGCGGTGACTATGTTGGAATTGTAGGGCCAAACGGCTCGGGAAAAAGTACTCTGGTCAAGGCACTGCTTGGATTGGTGGCAATAAACAAGGGCTCTGCAACGTTATTCGGTTCCCCTCTGACACACTTCCGCGATTGGCATAAAGTCGGCTACCTGCCGCAAAGTCTCCATCTGGTGAATCCGGTTTTTCCTGCTACGGTTCATGAAACGGTCGGTCTTGGTTTATTATCACTTAAGCGATTTCCAAAACGACTCAATCGGCATGATCATGATAAAATTAGCATAATACTTAATGAATTAGGTGTGTTAGACTTGGAACATAAACTTATAGGTGAACTATCTGGTGGGCAATTACAACGTGTTCTGCTTGCTCGTGCAATAGTAAACGATCCCGAATTGCTTGTGCTGGATGAACCAACCGCCGCTCTTGACCCGGAAACTAGAAGTCGTTTTTACGCCATGATATCAGAAATAAACCGTTCACGTGGTGTAACAGTGCTGCTGGTGACTCATGATAGCGGTGCGATTGGAGAACACGCCTCCAAAATGCTCTACCTTGATAAGAAAATTCTCTTTTACGGTAGTTTTGACCAATTTTGCTGCTCACCAGAGATGTCGTCGCTGTTTGGCGAACACTCCCAGCACTTGATGTGCCACCGCCACTGACCATGAATTTATTAGAAATCCTTTCATACGGCTTTATTCAACGGGCCCTGCTGGCTGGAACATTGATCGCACTGCTCTGCTCAGTGCTTGGAGTTTTTCTCGTATTGCGGCGTCTCTCATTGATCGGCGATGGTCTGGCACACGTCACCTTCGGCAGTACCGCCATCGCCCTGGCGTTAAAACTCTATTCAACCATGTCGTTGTTGGTCTCTATGCCGATAGTTCTGCTTGCGTCTCTTGGCATCCTTAAACTGACCGAAAAGGGGCGACTGAGCGGGGATGCTGCCATCGGCCTGGTATCTGCTCTCGGTATTTCTGCCGGGGTCATTCTGGCCAGTGTGGGGGGGGGCTACAATGTTGATTTACTCAGTTACCTGTTCGGCAACATTCTTTCTATACGCAGTGAAGAGGTAGTTGTTGCCGCACTGCTCTGTGTTGGAGTGATGCTGCTGTTGACTCTCTATTATCACGAATTGTTTGCCATCTCGTTCAGCGATGAACTTGCCAAAGTTTCCGGAATCAGGACTTCATTCATCAATTCAATTTTGGTCCTGCTGACTGCGCTATCAGTTGTGCTGGCAATGAAACTGGTTGGAATAATGCTGATATCATCGTTACTGATCGTACCGGCGGCTGGCGCACTGCAGTTGGCGCGCGGCTTTAAGGTCTGCATTCTTCTGGCAGCACTTCAGGGGTGCTGTTCGGTTATCATCGGTATTATTGTTTCTATTATGTCAAATCTGCCTGCCAGCGCCTCAATTGTCATGGTAAACCTTATCTTCTTTGCCGCCGCGTGTGCCATTCGCCGGATCATCTACCCTAAAAACAGTAACTGAAGGTTTTGTAAACTCCATGCTTATAATTGTAGAATCACCCACGAAAGCTAAAAAAATACAGTCGATCCTTAAAGTGAAAGTTATGTCCACCGTCGGGCATTTCAAAGACCTACCCGATGCTAATATTGGTGTTGATCTCGCTACATACGAGCCAACATTCGTCTATCACGAGAAGAAAGCTAACCTTCCCAAGGAACTGCGTAACGCGGCACGTGGCGAAACAGTCATGCTTGCCGGTGACCCGGACAGGGAAGGGTATGCCATCAGTTGCCATATCTATGAAGAGGTGAAATCTGTAGCCAAAGAATGTCTACGGATGGAAATCTACGAAGTTACCGAGAAAGGGCTGAAGGAATCACTTGCGAAGGCAGTGCCGTTTGAAAAGACGAATACCGGCCTCTACAACGCCTTCCTTGGCCGTAGAATCGGTGACCGTCTGGTTGGCTATATCCTCTCTCCCATCGCGAGTAAAAACCTCCGCAGAAGCTACAGTGTCGGCCGTGTTCAATCACCGGCAGTGCGCCTGGTAGTCGATCGAGAACGGGAAATCCGTAATTTCGTCTCAACCCCGTACTGGATGCTGGATATCCAGCTGGATAAAGATGGCACAAGCTTCCTGGCACGCCACGTTAATGGCAAATTTATGCAGCAGTCCGATGCCCAGGTGATCATTGACGCCATCAGTGCAGAAACTCATGCTCTTGCTGAAAAAGTTGAAAAAAAAGAGGTCAAACAATCTGCTAAACCACCATTCACGACAGTTGACTTACAGGCCGCTGCCGCCGCTCGTCTGAAGTTTACTCCGGAAAATACGATGAAACTGGCGCAGGCGCTCTTTGATCATGGTGTCATCACTTATCACCGTACCGATTCAGTTCGTATGGACGACGCTTTCGTCACGGAAATTTGTGAGTTCCTGGGGAAAACTCTTGGCAGCATCTATCTGCCTGCACAACCAAATCAACACAAATCAAAAAATTCCCAAGCTGAGGCCCACGAGGGTATCCGTCCCACCCATATGCACTCGATTGCTGATATTGCCGTCATCATCAGGAAAGAAGGGCTTACCCCTGAACATGCCAGGCTTTACGAGATGATATTCAAGCGAGCTGTTGCCAGCCAAATGGCCGCGGCACGTTATGATTCTACGGTAATGCACTTTTCTGTTGCCGGAGAACGGTTCAAGGCCGCTGGACGGGTACTTATTTTTGATGGTTTTCTCAAGGTCTACGCTGAGGTTGATGAGGAAAAAGATAAAAAAGCAGATGAGGACAACAAGCTGCAGCTGCTTCCCCCGATTGAAGTTGGTGAGTTGGTGCCGAAGTTAAAGGAAATTCTTGACGAGAAAAAGACCAAGCCACCGGGTAGATTTACCTTAGGATCACTGGTGAAAGAGCTGGAACGGCTTGATATTGGCCGCCCGTCCACTTATGCGGCCATTACTAAAAACATTACTGATCGGGGCTATGTAAAAGAGGAAAAGGGCAGGGTGGTTCCCCTGCAGCCTGGGGAAACCCTCATTGACTACCTGAGGGAGAAACATGGCTGGGTTATTGATTATGCACTGACCAGCAAAATGGAAAATTTTCTGGATTTGGTAGTAGAGAATAAGGAAACCTGGCAGCGCTTTTGTAAAGGCGTACACAACAAGATGGGATTTTCGATTCCTCCCGTTAGAGCTGAGGGGGGCGGACCGAGTGAAGCACAACTCAAGTTTGCTCATAGTCTGTCGCAAAAAAGCAGTCTTGTCATTCCTGAAGAAACGTTAAAGACCAGCAAGGCACTCTCACTATGGATTGAAGGGGTAGTTGGCACGAAGTCAACTTCGGCGCCTGCATCCACAGTTGCTCCACATGTCAAAACAGCGGTCAATAAGAAAGCAGAATAATTTCAACCTCTGTTTACTAACAGCCTGCCGGAATCAACGAACCGAAGTTTTCCAGAACGGTGGCGGGTTGTACATCTTTAAGTAAATCATCAGGAAATACGCAGACTTTGTTTTTACCGGTTTTTTTGGCTTGATACAGAGCGCGATCAGCCTGTTTGACAAGGTTTGATGTGAATATACTATTTCCTCCATTACAGGTTGCCAGCCCTATACTGGCAGTCATCTGAAGCTGATGATCATCAAAAGTAAAAGCCGTTTTCTCCAGCCTGTTTCTGATCCTCTGTGCGATGACGTGTGCCGTCGCAGCTTTGGTCTGCGAAAGAATAATGGCAAATTCCTCACCACCGAAGCGGGCTACCAGATCATTGCCACGACAACTTTCCTTCAGAATTTTCCCGAAAGTTTTTAACACCTGGTCACCAGCCTGATGGCCATAGGTGTCATTCACCCGTTTGAAATTATCCAGATCAATAATAAGGAGAGAAACCGGGCGCATGTCAGAACATTTTACTTTTTGCGCCAGTGTTTCATCAAATACTCTGCGGTTGTAAAGCTCAGTAAGTCCGTCACGCATGGCAAGATCTTTCATTCTGCTATGTTCCAGAACGTTTCTTATTGCCTGGCTAAAACAGGACGCTACGCTTATAAGGAGTGATTCCGAGAAGGTCGTCTCCTGTCCGGCTTTAAAGTAGAGTGCAACGGTGCCGATGTTGTCATGAAGGGTAAGGTGAGTAGAGGCAAGTGAACTTTCTGGTAAAATAGTGGGAGAAGATGATGTACTCGCACTGTTTTTTGGCCGGGCAGTGACAATCCCTTTTTGTACCATCGGGGAAAACGTGAATGTTTTTCCTTCTAAATCAGCGGAGAAAGAAAATACAATACGATAATAATGGGCATACTCATAGAGGGCTCGGGCTGCAATTGAACAAATATCATCCAGTTCCAGGGAAGTGCATACCGCTGTCATGAAACGGCTGATGAATCGCGCTTCTTCCAGCTGAGTCTGAATATTTTCAGGGCTGAATCCACCCTCTACTTTATTTTCACCGTTTTCTGTCAACATATCTGCCTCCCATGTACTGTTGCTATCATTTTTTGTGACGAGCTACACATCTGTTGTCACATAAATGACAATACACAGCTTAGCAATGTATGTGCCATATATGCCAAAAAAACAATTGTTAATATTATTAGCTACTTAATTTTTATACAGTTAAAACTAAATCGATAATAACGATATTGCATGGTATATCCGCACTGCCCGTTGTCATAGTTATGACAACGATTCTAGATAATACGCATATTATTTTCAAAATATTGACTATTAGGGATGTGTGGGCAGCAATAAAGAACCGTGGGGATTTTTGGTAATATCGAGGGGATAGTGTTAGTGCAGCTATTTTTGATGATTATGAGATAAGGACTTTGCGGCCATCAACTTTTATTTTTCCATCGACAAAAAGTTTAATTGCTGTCGCAAAGGTCTGATGCTCAGCTTTTTGAATTCGGGCAGAGAGAGATTCTTCGGTATCACCTTGTTCCACCGGCACAACAGCTTGCAGAATAATCGGTCCGGTATCAGTGCCACAGTCAACAAAGTGTACGGTGCATCCTGTGTAGCGAACACCGTAGTCGAGAGCCTGCTGCTGGGCATGAAGACCTTTAAAAGAAGGGAGCAGGGCAGGATGGATGTTCATGATTGCATGTGGAAATGCATTTACCATAACAACTGTCAGGATTCTCATGAAACCGGCAAGTACAACTAAGTCCACCTTGTGGCTGCGCAAAATATCAACCGTGGCGGCATCATATGATTGTCTATCAGAAAATTTCGAATTTTCATGGATTACAACAGGTATACCATGGTGGGTTGCACGGGTCAGTGCATACGCATCTACCTTGTTGCTTATGACACAGGCGATCTCGGCACAGATCTCCCCAGACTCAATCCGGTCTATAATAGCCTGAAGGTTAGTGCCGCTGCCTGAAACCAGGACACCCAACCGGCAAGGTGAGTTCCCTGACATAAGCTAGTTCTCCACCAATTCAACCCGTTCTTCACCGGTGGTACACGCCGCTATATCACCAATAACCCAGGCAGATTCACCCAAACCATGCAACCGGTCTATTATCTCTTCGGCCTGATTCTCGGCAACGACTAGAACCATTCCAATGCCCATATTGAAGGTGCGGTACATTTCATCGCGTTCAACATTTCCGGCCTTCTGCAATACAGTAAACAGGTTCGGTCGCTCCCAACTTTTTGTATGAATGTTGGCCTGACACCCTTTAGGAAGAACCCGCGGAACATTCTCGAGCAGTCCGCCTCCCGTTATATGGGCTATACCATTAAGAGAAAAGTCTTTAAGCAGATTGAGAATTGAACGCACATAAATTCTGGTCGGAGTCAGGAGCACGTCTGCAACAGAGGCGCAAGCTCCGGGAAATTCATCATTGATAGAAAGGCCAAGATGATCAAATATCAAAGTACGTGCCAGCGAGTAGCCGTTACTGTGTAAACCGCTGGATGCGATACCAATCAAACGGTTACCAACGGATATGCACGAACCATCGATCAGGTTATCACGGTCCACGACACCGACGGTAAATCCGGCAACATCGTATTCACCCTCAGCGTAAAACCCTGGCATTTCAGCCGTTTCACCACCAATCAGCGCACAACCTGCTTGTTTACATCCCTCAGCAATTCCTTTAACTATTTCAGCACCTTTTTCCGGTAAAAGCTTACCGGTGGCAAGGTAATCCAAAAAGAAGAGTGGTTCAGCACCCTGGACAATTATGTCGTTAACACACATGGCTACCAGATCGATGCCAACCGTATCATGACGATCAGCCAAAAAAGCGATCTTGAGCTTGGTTCCCACGCCATCAGTTCCAGAAACAAGGACAGGATTTTTGTATTTTGACGTGTTTAGTGAAAACAAACCGCCAAAACCGCCAATATCAGCCAGAACCTCTGGCCGTGACGTCGCTTTGACTAATGGCTTGATAAGATTGACAAAACTATTTCCGGCAGCAATATCAACACCTGAATCTTTGTATGTTACGTGTTTTTCGCTCATTCTATCTCCTTCTTTCGAAAGAATGTTTGTAGTGCATGGCCTCTTAAAAGTCAATTTCAAACTGGCAGCAAATATACATTTCACAGAATATCTCTTGACAAATCCGCGTCTTTTGGGATTATTGACGAAATGTATCCGCCCACATCAGCATATGTTACCCGTCTCATACTCTGCCTTAGCGTCGTTATTTTCTGTGTATTGATAACGTCAGGCTCCGCTAAGGCAGATATCTACCGGTATGTTGATGAAGAAGATATCGTACATTTCACCGATGCACCGACTGATAAGCGCTTTAAAATTTTTATGCGTGACCTTAAAAAAGATAAAGAGTTGAGAACGAAACTAAAATTTGCATCATCGGTTAATCCCGCGGAGTTTGAGCAACTTATCACGACCTGTTCAACTAAATATGGTGTGAATCCGAGTTTAGTTAAAGCCGTTATTCATGCTGAATCCGGTTACAACCCGAATGCTGTTTCCAGTAAAGGTGCGAGTGGCCTGATGCAATTAATGCCAGCTACGGCCAAGTCCTTAAAAGTTGCTGATAGATTTAACCCGAAGGATAACGTTGAAGGAGGGGTTAAATATCTTCGATTCCTCCTTGACACCTTTCGCGGTGATGTTTCGCTGGCAGTCGCGGCATACAATGCCGGGCTTAGTAAAGTTGCTAAATATGGCGGAATTCCACCTTACAACGAAACACGAACCTATGTGAACCGGGTTCTTTCCTACATGAAGACCTATCAGGAAAGCGGTATTTAAATAATGACAACCACTCAACCGAATCAGATTCTTAATATCCCCAACATCCTCACCATGATGCGAATTGCCGCCATTCCGCTCCTTGCAGCGTTACTGATGTCGCCATCCCGTTCGGCAGGTTTTTGGGCAGCGGCCCTTTTCTCAGTAGCATCCATTACGGACTGGCTTGACGGTTATCTGGCACGCCGCATGGGGATCGTCACGATTTTTGGCAAATTTCTGGATCCTATAGCGGATAAACTGATCGTAATGGCGGCGCTGATCATGATTCTGCCGTTTAATCGTGTCCCAGCCTGGATGGTGCTTGTTATTCTCGCTCGCGAAATTATTATAACTGGTTTACGCGGAATTGCTTCAACAGAGGGAATTGTTATTCAGGCAAGTGATTTGGGTAAGTATAAGACAATATTTCAGATTGTCGCTATTATCGGGCTTATTCTGCACTATAATTATGATTGGTTTTTCGGTATTTCACATACACTTCTGACTGTTAATATGCATAACGTTGGAATGTTTTTTCTGTGGATCGCCACAGCACTGACTATCTGGTCGGGTGTTGATTATCTGGCCAGATTTATCAAGGTTATTGTCCGTTGATACCGATGTTATTGATTTGATTGTCCGAGTTGAATGTCAAATTTTTCTCCGTTAAAGCTGAATATTACCTTGTTTTTATTTATTTCTTCAATCTTAACGCCTTCGATGATCGACCCATTCGTGACTGCAACTCCATTAACCATCGCCACACTATCCGCACTTTTATCCTGAAAAGCGATGCCGTTTACCCTCAGTGCCGGGACGGACTTGACGACTGCTGACAATGGCTGAGCAGGAATTGATGGTGTTTTTTTAGCCGAATCAACACGCTTTGACGGCACAAGATGCCCGACTTTAATTTGCTGGATGTTGGCACGTACCGGTTCAGAAGACTGCAGTAATTGAGACGGTACTTCTGATGCTACTCCCGCAGTTTTGTGTTGTTGTGCCGGCACGACAACGAGAGGTTCTGGTGGCGCTTCAGCTTGGATGTTCGAGGAAGCAGAACCGTCGGTTAGATTTTGCCTGGAGAGTATGGACACATTTTGTTTGGCACGTTCTGAGAAAAGTTCCTGTTTCATATACAGATACGTGGCGCCGGAACCACCCGCCAGCAGCAACAAGGACGTTAACAGTATACCGGTAGCGGAAAAGTGGCGAGTTCGCCCCGTCCGCAGTATTTCTGCATCAATTTTTAATTCATCCGGACGGCGAGTAGCTTTATCATTTTCAAGCTTTTTAAGAGCTTTTAGAATAGAACTCATTTTGTACTTTCGACCGCAGAAAGAGACGGCACTTTTTGATTGGTATTGTATTTGGTAAGGGCAGCAAGTGTCAATTCTCCGACTGTTTCATCAAGTGAGATGCCGATTGATCGCTGAAAAGCATTAACAGCTTTGGCGGTAACGGTACTGTATGTGCCATCGATAGAACCACTATATAAACCTGATTTCTGAAGAAGGCGCTGTAATGCGCTGATTTCATAGCGTGTCTCCCCGAGTTTTATTATTTCCGGTATCTGCCCATAATTTTGCCATACAAGATAAAATGTACCGGTAGAAATAGCATTCAGGTCGCTTTTAGAAATAGTGCTGCTGTCAAACAGAGACGGGGATATTGATACTGAATTTTCCGTAATTGAAGTGACGGCAAGATAGTAACCGCCGACGTTATCAGATCCTCTGGTTAAAACAAGGAATGGCACGTCAAAACGAATTGCTTCATCCAAGGTCCCCCGAAAGGCCGTAACTCTTAAATTCCTTTTTGCCGCAAGTCGTGAAAACATATCTGGAACGGTGAATTTTCCGCTGAATATTGTTATCGGACGAACGCGCCATTTGTCTGCAATTGCGTTAAATGCAAGTAAATGAACATCGTTCTGTTCGTATGACAGTATTTCCTGTTGCAGGAGCAAAATGTGTTTATCCCATTTTTGGGGATCGATGACAGCTATTTCTGATTTTAAGGTTTGTACCGGTACACGAGTGCCGGTTGATGTATAAGTTGCGGTGACGGGGGAGGGGATAGAGCGAAAAAAGTCCATTGCCCTTGTTCCTGCCTTCCGGCCACTTGCATATAATGTCAGCGCAATACAGGTGATGGCAACACAGATCAAACCAGAGCTGACAAAGAGAAGCCGTTTGCCTTGATGCACCGTTAACAACTCCTTGATTGCTCTGAGGACAGTAGATGCAGTTACGCATCGGCGTTCATCTCCATAGCCAACCAACAGCGCCCGATCACAGAGGTTATTTATCAAACGGGGCAAACCTCTGGAATAAAGGTGTATCAATTTAAGTGCAGAACGACTAAAAGATACGCCACCGGTTTCGCCTGCGACCATCATCCGGTGACGGATATATGAATGGGTCTCATCCATGCTCATGGAGTGAAGTCGATAGCGTACGGCGATGCGCTGATTCAACTGTCTCAGTTCCGGCAAATTCAGTAGGGCTGATAGTTCCGGCTGACCTGCCAGGACAATCTGGATCAGCTTATCGTTTTCAGTCTCAAGATTTGAAATAAGCCGTAACTGCTCTAATATCTGCGGAGACAGATTCTGAGCTTCGTCTATGACAAGAACGACGGTAACTCCCCGCGCATTTTCTTTGAGGAGGAAATTGTTAAGCTCTTCAAGCAACTCATTTGAATATTTCTTTTCTGCATTAAGACCAAACTCATGATTGATGCTGCGAAGCAGTTCTACTCCGGTCAGATATGGATTGAAAATAAATGCCGACCGATAGTTATCATCATTTAGTTGCCCGAGAAGCGTACGTAGGACAGTCGTTTTTCCTGTCCCAACTTCGCCAATAAGCTCGATAAAACCATAATGATTGTTGATACCGTACAGTAGGTGAGCAAAGGCTTCTTTGTGATTCTTACTGAGGTAAATAAAGCGGGGGTTTGGCGTCAGCGTGAAAGGTTTTTCGTTGAATCCGTAGTATGTAGTGTACATAGCTGTCAACCATTGTGCCGTGAGATTTGCATAGACAAAAGAGTAGTTATGTTAAACAAGGTATTATTTACCCAGCTGTGTATTCCATAAAAGCTGGCAGTTTTCAAGAAAAATCACAGGATTATTATTAATGCGCTACATCACACCTATTACCACAACTACCTATAATAAAGAGTATTTACTAAATACAAAGAGTAATGACAGTCTCGTTTCCACACGGTACCCTGTGCGAGTAACAGACTACTATGCCAGTCTTATCACGCGTAAGGACGATGCCATCTGGAAGCAGTGTATGCCGGATGCACGTGAATTGGAAGATCACTTTCAATGTCCGGATCCTCTGGACGAGAAAGCTTTGAGCCCTGTACCGGGATTGATCCATCGCTATCCGGATCGGGTTGTCCTGCTGGTTTCTAATCGCTGTCCGGTGTATTGCCGATTTTGTATGCGAAAACGGCTCGTAGGAAGTGGTGATGCTCCCATGGGTGATGATGAACTTTGTAATGCACTGGGCTATATCTCAACACATCCCGAAATTCATGATGTAATTTTGTCAGGTGGTGATCCGCTCATGCTTGATGATGCATCATTGTCCCAGATTCTTTCCGGACTACGCGCTATTTCACATGTAAAAATCATTCGAATTGGAACCCGAATTCCGGTTACCTTTCCCGAACGGATAACAGCTGACCTTTGTAGTATGCTCCGCAAGTATCACCCGCTCTATATAAATACCCACTTCAACCATCCGGATGAAATAACCGCCGCTTCCGGGAATGCCTGCTCATTACTTGCAGACGCGGGAATACCTTTGGGTAACCAAACCGTACTACTAAAAGGTGTTAACGACAGTATTGAAACTATGCGGCAATTGCTGACAGAACTTCTAACCATTCGGGTTAAACCATATTATCTTCACCAGATGGATCTTGTTCAGGGGACAGCCCACTTCAGGACTTCGGTTCGCACCGGCCTGAACATAGTTCGCGGTCTGCGTGGCCACATATCCGGCCTGGCTGTGCCGCATTATGTTATTGATCTACCAGGAGGAAAGGGAAAGGTTGCAATAATTCCTGATGATGTAATAGTTCAAGGAACAACTTTGCAGCTTCGAACATACACCGGTGAATTGGTAACCTACCAGGACATTATAGATTCTCCGGAGTAAAAGCGACAACTTCATCTATAGTGTTAACTCCAGCGGTCAACATCACCAGTCGATCAATTCCGAGTGCAATACCGGCTGATGCGGGCATAGTTGCAAGTTGGGCAAGAAATGGTTCTGGCAGCGGCAACTCCGTCTGGCCTGCACATTTCCGGGCGCTATTTGCCTCGTCGAAGCGTCGGCGTTGCTCGACCGGGTCAGTAAGTTCACTGAAACCGTTCGCGAGTTCCAAACCACCAAGATATAATTCAAACCGTTCAGCAAGCTCTTTATTATCAGGTTTAATCCGAGCCAGTGCAGCCAACTCAACGGGATAATCCATTAAAATAACTGGTGAATCAAACCTGGCCAAAGCAGGCTCGACAACAGACGTCAAAACATCCTCGTAACGCCCCTCTCTCAGGCAGTCCCATACGCACACCTGCCCAAATTGTAGAAACGCCTCCTGTACACTGATACGCTGCCAGGGAGTAAATGGATTTATATCCACCTCATTACGCACAAAATTGGGTCTTTCAGGCTGACATGCTACAATCACAGATTGCAGCAGCTCTGTGCAATCGGCCATCAGCACCTGATAATCACTATCAGCTCGGTACCATTCAAGCATGGTAAACTCTGACAGATGGCGTGAACCTCGCTCATCAGCGCGCCAACAGCGTGATATTTGAAATAGTTTTTTGTGTCCGAGACAGAGGAGACGTTTCATGCAAATTTCTGGTGATGTCTGAAGTTGCCACGAGGGGAGGGTGCTAATTGGATTGATATGTTCTTCAGGGGCATTGGCAGGAATAAGAAGCGGGGTCTCAACTTCGAGAAACCCCCGCTCCCAAAAAAAATCACGTACTGTTTTAATTACGTTCGCTCGCAACCACAGAGCGTCAGCGTGCACGTTTTATCCCTTGACGCGAGTTGAATACTCGCCATTACGTGTATCAATTACAATCAATTCACCTTCTTCGATGAAAGGGGGAACTCGCAGAACATAGCCTGTTTCAACAGTAGCAGGCTTGGAGTCATTACCGCTGGTATCACCTTTGGCCCACGGCTCGGTTCCCGTTACACGCAGGTTTACAAAGTTTGGCAAAGATATTCCGATGGCTTTTTCGCCAAAGAGCATAACCTCAACCTTCAGATTCTCAAGCAGGTAGTTTTTTGCGTCACCAAGTGTTTCTTCTTCCATTACAACCTGTTCGAACGTTTCCTGGTCCATAAAGGTGTAATGTTCGCCTTCTTTATAGAGGTATTCCATCTGACGTTCTTCCAGGCTGGCCGGATCAAATGTTTCACCGGAGCGATAGGTTCTGTCAAGCAGAGTCCCGTTCATCATGTTACGCATTTTGGTGCGATACAGGGCCTGGCCTTTGCCCGGTTTCACAAAATCAAAAGCAACAACCAGGTACGGATCACCATCCAAAATTATTTTCAAACCTTTTTTCAAGTCAGCGACAGTATACATTCGATCCTCACACAGTGTATTTTGAAACAACACAAGCCCTCCAGAATGGACGGGCCTGTTTTATATCAATCAGAAAGAAAACAGCTTATTTGGCGCGGTAGGTAATACGGCCTCGACTGAGATCGTAAGGAGATAATTCGACAGTAACCTTGTCACCAGGAAGAATCTTGATAAAATATTTACGCATCTTACCGGAGATATGTGCAAGAACAACATGTTCATTTTCGAGCTTAACACGGAACATTGCGTTCGGTAACGGTTCGATTACAGTACCCTCAACTTCAATTGCTTCTTCTTTTGTACTCATACGTTAACATGCTCCCTGATTGCGTTTATTGCGATTTCGGCACTTTACTTGATAGTACCCTGGAAATGCAAGCTAATTGTAGTAGTTATCTAAAAGTGTCTCAAACATGTTACTTTCGGCACTTGTTGCGTTGCTTTGTATCTGTTTTAAAAAGATTATATATTATTAGATTAATATATCAGTTGTTTACGTACTATTGCACGATTTGTTGCAGAATATTTTTTGTTATTTTGCAACAGAAATGAGAAAAATACACCATATTTAATCTCTTAATGACTTCTCGTGTTGCATTAGCTTTCTTTACCTGCACTGAGCATCACGGATACCGGGCTTCCGCTGCCGGTCTGTTCTATTCCTTACTAGCCGACCTCGATGATGAACGGCTTGAACGCCTTCTCTATCCTCAACATCCCCGTGCCATAATCAGCAGGCGGACACCTCCCGACTGGGCATCCCTGCATATAATGGTTGAATTGAAGGGTGAATCAATGAGGAAGAAAAAGACCCAGTAAATGTTGCATCGACAAGGTGTTAAGCCCACTTTGTTGATAAAGCTGCAACATGCTTCTTCCCCATTAATTTGCCATCGGTTCGACTTTATTTTCACGGTAGCGGAATTAAAAGTGTAGAACCCACTTGACAGAACTCGTTCAAGATGATTATATAACTATCGTTAGATAAATAAACGGAGGTCAACATGGCCCGTCCTAAAAAAAACCAAGAATCACCCGGAGACCCCGGAGTTCGTAACCGCCTACTTAAGGCCGCAGTGGAGCTGTTTACCACCAAAGGATACGCCGCAACGACGGTCAGGCAGATAGTAGAGCACGCCGGAGTTTCCGCGCCTGTGCTTTATTACTATTTCAAGAACAAGGAAGGGCTCTATTTGGAGCTTATATCTGAACCGTTTGCACGCCAGCAGGAGTTTTATAAGCGAGTCGGTAGTGGGGATGGCTCGCCCGTCACTAGGATATTCGAACTGTGCGATGACCTTTTCGACCTCTATATGGAAACCATCGATGTCGCTCGACTGATGATGGCAATATATTTTGGCCCGCCGCAAGGGGCACCAAACTTTGAGTTCGATGAGCAGTGTCAGGAAATCACCGGCGTGTTTGCTGAATTGGTTAAGGAGGCAATCACAGCGGGAGAAGTCAGAGAAGGCGACCCGAAACAGATAGCTTGGGCTATCAGCAGTATCATTAATTCAGCGTATATGGAGCAGATGTCTCCTCAGCCGCAGATGAACAAAGTCGGTATGCGGAAGGTTCTTGGACTTCTATTTACCGGGATAGGAGTAAGTAAATGAAGACGATGATTCTAATAGCTGTTGTTCTGACAGGTTTTGCACTATCCGGCTGTTCTGGTGGTGCAGAAACCAAAAATGCTGAAGCGGCCAAGCCACCGGTAGCAGTTGATATCGCAGCTGCTGCACCGCGTGACCTCTTAGAATCAGTGGATATTACCGGCCAACTGGAACCCAAGTTCGCTGCTGATATCAAAACCGAGATTGCCGGACTGGTCAAAAAAGTCTTTGTCACGCAATGGGTCAATGTAAAAAAAGGACAGCCACTGGCGCAAATAGATGTTGCGGAATCAGAGGCGATAAAGAAACGAGCAGAAGCCGCTGTTGAATCAGCCAGAGCGGCTCTGTCCCAGGCTCAGGTGACGGCGACAAGGGCTGAGCGGGAACGGGAGCGCATGAGGAAACTTTCTGAATCCGGACTGGCAACCCAACAGCAGGTAGAAGACGCTAACAGTGAGTCTGTTTCTGCACAAACACGAATAGATGCTGCCAGGGCACAGGTGCGAGCAGCTGAGGAAGAAGTACGTCAGGCACGGGCGCGAGCAGGTAAGGGTTTGGTAGTGGCACCGATGAGCGGCATTGTGAG
>CAIRND010000072.1 GCA_903879825.1 uncultured Geobacteraceae bacterium | reverse complement strand
CCACCATTTCGTAATGTTTCTGGCGGATACGGCGACCGTATTTGATTTCAGGCGGTCCACCAAAACCGTTCAGGTCATAACCGATAAGAAAAAAGCGGAACGGTTTTCCCCTCCTGTCAATCTGTATTGTCTGAAAAGAGAGTGGCGATGCGTCCGCGACTCCCGGCACCGACTTGATACGATATTTTATATCCTCCGGGATACGTGAACTCTCAGCAAACGGGCCGTTGGTATTCTGCTGTACCACCCAGATATCGGCTTTTGTGCTGTTAAGGATCGCCAGAGCATCGGCAAAAAGTCCCCGGTAAATGCCTCCCATACTAATAACCACCCCGAGAAGCAACCCCAGTCCAATTGAAGTAAGAATGAACCTCCCGCGATGATAGCTTATGTCGCGAATGGCGAGATTCATTGTGTGGCTCGGACCTTTTTACCATCCTTAAATGATGACACTACTGTTGCAGGTGCCGTTACGACGAGTTCGCCGTTACTGAGTCCTGAAACTATTTCTGTAAAACCACGCCGATCTTCGATTCCCACTGTAACCGGTTTAAAGGCAAGTTTTTCGTTCACCACGGCCCACACACCGCGTAGGTTGTCCTTCATGACGATCGTTGCTGACGGTAGAGATGGAACGGCCGTTTTTGTTGCGGTTATGATGTAAATATCAGACTGTTCTCCCAGGTGAAAATTTACCAGCGGTGTGCTGAATGCCACATCCACTTCCAACTCTTCGGTTACCCGATCACTCTGACGACCCAGGCGGGCGACGGTGCCTGCCAGCTGTTCACTTCCGGATGAGCGGAGCGTTATTATTGTTTTTTTGCCAACAGCAACACCCTTCAGCTGTGATTCATCCACATTGGCTTTGATCCAGATAGTTCGCGGATCAGCCAGAGTGAAGATAGACATCCCCGCGGTAACCGTTGCCCCCTTTTCCTGATCGCGGCTAATGATAATGCCATCCTGCGAAGCATAGATGAGCGTATCGGCGACTCTGCTTTTAGCAAAACCGAGGCCCGCACTTCCTGCGTGCTGTTCCATCCGGACCGCATCGACTGAAGCCTGACTCCGGGCGACTTCTTCCCTGGCAACCTGGTAAGAGGTCTCGTACTGCTCAGCCTCCAGCTTGGCTACAAGGTTCTTTTCGGCCAGCACTTTGTAGCGTTTGGCGTTTTTTTCGGCCAGAACCAGATTCGCCCTGGCCTTTTGCAGCGTGGCCAACTCAACATTCAGGCTCGCACCTGATTTGTTTAACCCGGCTTCAGACTGCCGTTGTTGCTGGATAACATCAGTATCTTCAAGTTTGGCAAGGAGTTGACCACGCTTTACCCGATCACCCTGGTCAGCATACAGCTCCACTATTCTACCGGTAATCTTACTGGAGACTCCAACGACAACCTTTGCCTCTACAGTGCCGTTGCCGTACACTTGGTAAGAGAGATCGCGCTTTTGAACGGTCACCTGCGAAACTCTCAGCGGGGCAAGCAGCGTCATCTTGATGATAACAACACCAGCGAACAGAAGCACCGGCCAGATCATATATCTCTTCTTTTTTGATAATTTTTTCAGCAGTTCCATACCTAACTCCTTAACATGCTACTTGCTGCTTTTACCGACAGCCCGATCAAACCGGGCCAGTGCGGTGTAGTAATCATACTTGGCCTGTATATGAGCTGTCTGCGCTTCGAGAGCTTGGGTTTGTGAATCGGTTACCTCAATTATGTTTCCAATGCCTTCTTTGTAGCGGCCTTCTGCCAACGCCATGCTTTCACTGGCGGCAGTGACTTCCATGTCAGTCGAGGCCATGCGTGCAGAGGCCTCGTTGGCACCTAACCAGGCGGATTCAACCTCTGTGCCGATCTGCAACATGAGATCTCTCTGCCGCGCTTCGATAGCATTGATGGTTGAGGAAGCTTCCCTTACCTGTTCAACCGACGAAAAACCGGAGAACAGCGGCACGGTCAGGTTCAGCCCAACACCCCATACATTGCCCGTGGGAGGAATATCGCGATCAGCATAACCAATGTTGACAGTGCCGGACAGTATAGGCAGATAGCTCCCTTTGGCCGTCTTCAGATTTGCCAAAGCTGATAATTTGAGTGCGGCCAATTGTTGCAGTTCAGCACGGTTGTGGACGGCTTCCTGTTGTGCAGGGAGCCGTTCCGGCAACACCGGGGAAATTGCGGATGGCTCAACAGGGGTGCGATCACCAAGTGATGCGATCCCCATTGCGTTGGCAAGTTCAAGACGGGCGATCTCACGATTATTCTCTGCCCGGATCAGAGACGTCTTCGCTGAGTAAAAGTTCGCTTCGGCTCGTGCCACGTCCACCTTTGCTCTGATTCCCTGAGCAAAAAACTCCTGTGCCTGACGAAGAATCTCTGACCGGGCTTTAACTGTCTCCGCAACGGCACTCACCTGTTTTTCTGCTGCAAAAAACAGATAAAAAGCGCTTCTGACCCGCAATGACAGATCCTGGCGGGTTATTGCAAGCGCCTTTTCGGCGGCGGTGCGATTGCTCTGAACTGCATCTACGCCACCGGAGGTACGACCGAAGTCATAAATAGTCTGCTTCAGGTAGAGAGACGCACTGCTCACTTCCGTGGCCTTGATGTTTTCTTGAGCAGCAACATAGGTGCGCCCTTTATTCCAGTCTGCAGCAAAATTGACCTGCGGGTAGTAATTGGCCAGGGCCAGCCCCGTTCGCGCCTCGGCACTGTGGAGATTCTCCTTTGCCTCTACAACGTGGGGATGATTATTCAAAGACATCTCCAGCGCTTCATCAAGAGTCAGTGGAACCGCCGCATACAAGGGCTGTACGCACAAAAAAGAGACGATGAGAAAAAACATGTATAGCTTCATATTAAATCACCAATATAGTTATAGTTGAATAAAATGTGATTATTCATTCGCATAACACACAAAAAAAATCAGTTGATCAGATTCATAAAATTCGCCCACAGCTTTTTACTCTCAAGATCAATATCACAGTTTAAAGCTCCAATTGTTTGACGTAAGGCAGTAAACTGGATTATTCCGAGCATGGTGAGGGCCGTTTCCCGAGGCGAAAGCCCATTCTTAAACTCGCCTCCATGAATACCAGCGGCGATTACACCTGATACCGTTTCAATATAATTGCCGATGCGTAACGTTAGAGTTTTTGCCACATTGGGATGGCCAAGCAGCACATCTTCCGAGAAGATGAAACGCGGGACGCCCGGATGCTCTGCAATTATTTTGATATGGGAAAAAAAAATAGTTTCCAACTTTTCCAGAGACGTGCGATTGCCGGTAGCTATTGTCGCGGCATTACCCATAACGGAACTGCCAATAAAATCGGCAAGAGCAGAAAAAATCTCATCCTTTCCACTAAAATGCCTATAAATATTTGCCTCGCTCATGCCAGCAGAATCCGCAATAGCAGCAATGGTAAGAGCGCGCACACCCTTCCTGCCTACGACCTCAAGAGCCGCTTGAACTATTTCTTCCTTACGGATTCGTGTGCTTTTTTTTACTAACATGAACTCTCCACGTGACTATATGCTCACATCATATTCAATATATCATATATAGTCAAGCGTGGAGTGCGGCCAAGTACTGACTTTATTTTTTTAAAGATGTCTCACGTTGTTCCATGCGCTTACGATCACTCAACGGTAACGCTTTTGGCCAGGTTTCGCGGCTGATCGACATCAGTGCCCTTCAATACGGCAATATGATACGCCAGAAGTTGCAGCGGCACTGACAGCAGCAGCGGATCAAGGTCTTCATCAAAGCTTGGAATCTCAATGGTCGTCTCGACCCGACTCCGGACCTCTTCATCGCCGGTTGAACAGACAGCGATTACACGACCGCTCCGGGCAATGACCTCCTCCATATTTGAAAGTGTCTTTTCATAGGAATTCCCTTTGGGCACCAGCACGACAACCGGAACATCCTCATCGATAAGAGCGATCGGTCCATGTTTCATCTCACCAGCCGGATAACCTTCCGCGTGGATGTAAGAAATTTCCTTTAGCTTAAGAGCACCTTCAAGGGCAATAGGGAAGTTTTT
>CAIRND010000071.1 GCA_903879825.1 uncultured Geobacteraceae bacterium | reverse complement strand
GAGTTCAAGGAGCTTTTTCCACATAATGCCGTCGAATATTTTGTGTCCTACTACGATTATTACCAGCCTGAAGCATACATTCCGACCAGTGACACCTTCATTGAAAAAGATTCCGCCATTAACGACGAGATCGACAAGATGCGTCATTCGGCAACGCGCAGTCTGCTGACGCGGCGGGATGTCATTATCGTCGCCTCGGTATCCTGCATCTACGGTATCGGTTCGCCCTCTGCGTATGAGGCCATGCATATCTTCTTTCATCAGGGCGATGAGTATGGTCGGGATGAACTGCTGAAAAAACTGATCGAGATTCAGTACGAACGTAACGACATGGATTTCCATCGCGGTACGTTCCGGGTACGGGGAGAAGTTATTGAAATATTCCCCGCCTATGATAGTGAACGGGCGCTCCGGATTGAATTCTTTGGCGACGAGGTTGAGGCGATCAGCGAAATCGACCCGTTACGCGGCCTCGTGCTTCAGAAACTCTCAAAATGCTCTATCTACCCCGCATCGCATTATGTTTCCACCCGCGAAACGCTGGAGCGGGCGGTGGAGCAGATCCGGATTGATGTGGCGGAACGGATCGGCTATTTCCGTGGCAACAACATGCTGCTGGAGGAACAGCGCATTGAACAGCGCACCTTTTATGACATCGAAATGATGGAGGAGATGGGTTTCTGTCACGGTATTGAAAACTATTCCCGCTATTTTGATGGTCGTCAACCGGGCGAAGCCCCATATACCCTGATAGATTATTTTCCGGAAGATTTCGTACTGTTTGTGGACGAATCACATATAACCATCCCCCAGACTGGTGCCATGTACCGGGGCGACCGCTCCCGCAAAGAAACCCTGGTCAACTATGGTTTTCGCCTTCCGGCGGCGCTGGACAATCGGCCGCTTAATTTCCAGGAATTTCAGGCGCGTATCCCGCAGGCGGTCTATGTGTCTGCAACTCCGGCTGACTATGAGCTTGAGGCGAGTGGCGGCGTTTTTGTTGAACAGGTGATTCGTCCGACCGGATTGGTTGATCCGGTGATAGAGGTGCGTCCCGTGACGGCGGGGGGGATTTCCGTTGGCCAGGTAGACGACCTCCTCCATGAAGTTCGTGAGACGGTTGCCCGTGGCGAGCGGGTGCTGGTAACGACACTAACCAAGCGGATGGCTGAAGAGCTGACCAACTATTATCGTGAGCTGGGGGTGCGCATAAAATATCTCCATTCTGACATTGTGACCATCGAGCGGATGCAGATTATACGTGATCTGCGCCTGGGGGAATTCGATGTACTGGTCGGGATTAATCTGCTGCGAGAAGGGTTGGACCTGCCGGAGGTTTCTCTGGTTGCTATTCTTGATGCCGACAAAGAGGGCTTTCTCCGCTCACAGCGATCATTGATTCAGACCTGTGGCCGTGCTGCCCGCAATATCAATGGGCGGGTACTGATGTACGGTGACAGCATAACCCGCTCCATGCAGGCCTGCATCGATGAAACCGGGCGCCGCCGGGTCAAGCAATTGGAGTATAACGAAGAGCACGGCATCACGCCTGAAACGGTTAAAAAAGGGCTGCGCAGCATTCTTGAGTCGATCGAGGAAAAGGATTATGTCACACAATTGGCTGGGGTTGCTGAATCCGGAGAAGAATACATCGCGCCAAAAGAGATTCCGAAACTTGTTAAAAAACTTCGTAAGGAGATGCTGGCGGCGGCGAAGGAGCTGAATTTCGAGAAGGCTGTTTTCTTGCGTGACCGGGTGAAAAAACTGGAAGCTATGGAGTTGGCGCTGCGATGAAAACGTTGAAACCGGCATCGTTAACGGCGACTTTGTTAAAAAACGGAACGCTCACCGCACGGATTGTCAGTGCGTTTCGTGCGGCGGTTTATGCACATCACCGCACTAATTCGCGCCCCATGCCGTGGCGAGAAACTGCAGATCCCTACCATATTCTGGTGTCAGAGATCATGCTGCAGCAAACTCAGGTGGAGCGGGTCAGGCTGAAATATACTGAATTTCTAGAAGTTTTTCCGGATGTGCATGCGTTGGCAGTCGCTCCACTTTCTGATGTGCTTCAGGTTTGGCAGGGGCTGGGATACAATCGGCGGGCAATTTTTTTGAAACGCTGCGCTGAAGAGATCGAGAATTCGTACTGCGGACAGTTTCCTCAATCAATTGCAGAGCTGCAATCCCTGCCCGGCATTGGCCCCTACACCGCCCGGGCGGTAGCGGCATTCGCTTTTGGCATTGCCGAGCCGCTGATCGAAACAAATATTCGCACGGTCTTTATCCATCTCTTTTTTCATGACCGTGACAAAGTCTGCGACAGCGAGTTACTGCCGCTGATCGCCGCGACTCTCGATCGGGATAATCCGCGTGAATGGTATTATGCCCTGATGGATTATGGCGTTATGCTTAAGCAGACTCTGCCAAATCCGGGCCGTCGCAGCAGGCACCACGCGCAGCAGAGCCCTTTTGAAGGTTCTAACCGACAACTGCGCAGCCGCATGTTACGGGAGATCATGAAACGGCCACACATTTGTCTTGATGAACTGGTTGCTACTTTTGGTGCCGATCGGGAGGCGGTGGAGCGTAATCTGGGTGAGATGCAGCGAGAAGGTTTTCTGGTGAAGCAGGGGAGTGGTTACTCGGTTTCGGGAGCAAAATAAAAGGGGTAACGCTGATGCGCTACCCCCAATGTTGTTGCCTGGTGCGGAGTAAAACTTATTTTTTGTGGCAGTCTTTGCAGCCGACAGGCCCTTTCTTCATTTCAGTGTGGCATCCTTTGCAGGTTTTGTGAGCCCAATCCTTGCCGAGATCAGCAATTTTACCTGGTCCTTTTTCGTGGCACTTTTTGCAATCTTTCAACATTTCCTGATGCTTTTTGTGAGGGAAAGAAATTTTGCCCATAGAAGCTGGCAGTTCAATTTTTTCCGGGCCAGCAGCTAAGGCTGCTCCAGCAAAGGCGGTTACGGCGAACATTGCTACTACTGCACTGATTTTTTTCATTTGAATTTCTCCTTGTTTGTTTTTTTGCCGCGCTATGACGCAGGCGTTTTTACAATCATGTTTTATTTTAACCGATATCTACCGAAGATTTAGCATATTGAATGCCAATCTGCAAGTACAAATGTAACTGTCTGATTCCGCGGGATAATGTTTTTTGAGAGCGTAAACGCAGTCGCAGGCACTACCGCAATTGAGGCAGTAATGTTACTATTTGAAGTAGTCATCGTTTTGAAAGAGCTTGCCATACGGTGCATCTATTAGTAAGTTAGCACGCAAACAATCCATCGGGGAGAGGTACACTGACATGCAGCTGATACATAATAGAAAAGGTTTTACGTTGATTGAAATCATGGTCGTAATTGTTATTTTGGCATTGCTTGCCGCACTGGTTGGGCCAAAACTTATGGGCCGTACGGATGATGCCAAAATTACCGACGCCCGGGTACAGATCAAGAACATTGAAACGTCTCTCAAACTTTACAAACTCGATAACGGTACCTATCCCTCAACGGAGCAGGGCCTGGACGCTCTGATCACCAAACCGACCGTTGGCGTAATACCAAAGGGGTATAAGGATGGCGGCTATCTGGAGAGTAAGAAAGTTCCCAAGGATCCGTGGGGCAACGACTACCTGTACATCTCTCCCGGCGAACATGGGGATTACGACCTCTTTTCTTATGGATTCGACGGTGCCAAAGGTGGTGAGGGGAAGAATGCCGATATCACGAGTTGGGATACCAAGTAATCATTTATTTTTAAAATATAGTTGATATTTTGCAAATCTGCGTTATAGTCTAATCCTCTAACATGTTATATTTATTATGGATAAATGTTTTTAGTGCCTGTAAAGCGCACGTAATTATTCTACGAACGAGGAGGCGGTACAATGGCGCAGAAGTTTGTGTATTTTTTTGGTGATGGTCAGGCAGAAGGCCGGGCTGATATGAAGAATTTGTTGGGGGGCAAAGGGGCCAATCTGGCTGAAATGACCAGCATCGGTCTCCCCGTCCCTCCCGGCTTCACCCTCAGTACTGAAGTCTGTACTGAATTTTACAAGAACGACAACAATTATCCCTCCTCCTTGGCTGCAGAAGTTGCGGCTCATCTTGCTCATGTCGAAACTCTGATGGGCCGGAAATTTGGCGATGCAGAAAATCCACTGTTGGTCTCCGTTCGTTCCGGTGCGCGCGCTTCAATGCCGGGTATGATGGACACCGTTCTCAACCTCGGTCTTAACGATATTACCGTACAGGGCATAGTCGCCCAGAGCGGTGACGAACGTTTTGCCTATGATGCCTACCGCCGCTTTGTCCAGATGTATTCTGATGTGGTCATGAATATGGATAAACACGCTCTTGAGCATCTGCTGGAGCAGAAAAAGGAAGAGCGCGGCGTACATCTCGATACTGACTTGAGTGCCAGCGATTGGAAGGAGCTGGTTGCCGCCTTCAAAGCTAAAATAAAGGAAGAACTTGGCGTCGCTTTCCCTGAAGATCCGCAGGATCAATTGTGGGGCGCGATCGGTGCCGTGTTTGGCTCATGGATGAATCAGCGCGCCGTAACCTATCGTCGCCTCAATAACATCCCGGCAGAATGGGGTACCGCTGTCAACGTGCAGTCGATGGTTTATGGCAACATGGGCGATGACTGTGCCACTGGTGTTGCTTTTACCCGCGATCCATCCACCGGCGAAGATTACTTTTATGGAGAATACCTGGTTAACGCTCAGGGCGAAGACGTTGTCGCCGGTATCCGCACGCCCCAGCCGATCAATCGCGCCAAAGCCACGACGCTGCCACCGATGGAAGAGGTGATGCCGGAATGCTATCAGCAGCTTGACTCCATTCGTTCAATACTCGAAAAACATTACAAAGATATGCAGGACATCGAGTTTACCATCGAAAAAGGTAAACTCTTCATGCTGCAGACCCGCAACGGCAAACGTACTGCGCCGGCTGCAATCAAGATTGCGGTTGATATGGTTGCCGAAGGGTTGATCGATGAAAAAACTGCGGTAAAACGTGTGGCTCCAGACCAGCTTGATCAG
>CAIRND010000070.1 GCA_903879825.1 uncultured Geobacteraceae bacterium | reverse complement strand
CTTCCATTCCTCTGTCAGTTCAGCCCGCACAGCAATACCGCGCATCCGCTTTTCAATCCAGTCATCTGAATACCCTTTGGCCTGGTACAGTTCCCGCGCACGAACCGTAGCAAGTTCCGGATCTTCAATCTCCTGCACCCGTTCGTAGCCGACTTTGGCCAACCAGCGTTTAAATGGCTCGGCTTTTGGTGAAGGGATTGATTGGATAATGCGGAAGATGCCTTCAGTATTGGCACAGAGCATTCGCTGCGCCCCACCTGATGTCTCAAATGAAAGGGTCTGTACAATTTGTACCCACCCTTTACCAAGTTCCGGATCTCGCTGTTTCATTCGCTGGATATACTGTTTCGGATCTTTTGAATCGATCAAGACCATTACAACATCTTCAACAACAAACCACCATTCGCCGTTGTGTATTGATCTTCTAATTTCTTTTCCACTAAAAACGGCCAGCTTAGTATCCATAATTTCCTCCTTAGATTTCAAACAACTCCCGTGCCGCCTTGCTGTTTCTTGCCTTGTCGGCAACTATCGTTGGAAGACACATGGTATTCAACGAACATTCCGGGCAGCGCTCAAAGGTGATGTGCAACATTCTTAAAGGCAGAGCGCCTGAGCAGCCAATTGAGATCGACACTAGCACAGAAGCGATCCGAAACATCGAATTAAAACATATAGGTAAAATTAATATTTTTATTATTTTTACTTTACATTTACATTCGATACGTCTTGAAAAATATCGTGAGATGACTCTTTTAAGATACGTGTGGATGTAGCCATTAGCGTATGTACGACGGCACTAAACCACTTTCAATCAGAGTGATAGAGCGGATGTATTACGAAACTACATTTTACAGAACAACCACTATCAGATCTTGTAAAGCATCCAAATACAAAAGGGGTCGCCAAAATGGCAACCCCTTTTAATTATTATAACAAAACTATCCTTATACTGTTCCAGCAGTCAAAACGGGTTTACATCGACGAGCGCGGCACACGAATCTTGGCCTCTTCAAAACCGGCAAACACTCTGGTTCCCAGGGCGAATTCCGCCCAAAATTCTTTCCATTGCGATGGCACTTCTTCTTCTCCGGTCGACGGCTTAAGTTCGGCCAAAAAGACGGTCATTGCAGCGCCGCCGGCAAGCAGGATTCCTGACAGCATAAACGACTTGCCGAGCCCGCCCGGCTGTGCGTTGATCATTTCTGACACCTTACCCATGACGAAACCGCCAACACCCCATGCGGTAAAAAGGGCGCCATAATTAAGGCCGTAGTTCTTTGTTCCCCAGTAATCTTTAGCAAACGAAGGGAAAAGACAGAGGTTCGAGCCATAATTAAAACCGATAAAACTGGCCAGCAGAACCAGCAGCACGGCGCTGCCGGAGTTAATGACAGTCATGGCAATAAACATCATTATCGCCTGCATTGACAGCATGATAAAGAGGGTCGCACGGCGACCGATCTTGTCGGAGAGGACACCTGCTACGACTCGTCCGCCAGCGTTACCAACCGCCATGATGGCAACCGCCACGAAAGCCATTGGACCCATGCTCTTTTTAGCTAATCCGGCAACGCTGCCGATAACCATCAACCCGGCCCCTGAGCCGATAAAGAATGTTACCCAGAGGACATAAAATTTGTAGTTGCGCAGCATTTCGCTGACGGTAGCGTTTACTACCGGCTTGGCTGCATTCAGCTTGGCCAGAGGCCCGGGATCAGAAGGTTCGGCAGGCACAAACCCCTGCGGTGGATTGGCAAGCAGAAAGGAAAGGCCGCAGACAACGATCGTGAAACCGATACCAAGAAACATCATTGCTTTCGGGATGCCTACCGCACTAATCAGGTAGGAAGCAAGCGGTGCAATATAGACCGGAGCAATGCCGAAACCGCCCACAACTATTCCCGCAATAAGCCCGGTTTTTGATGGAGAGAACCATTTTAGCGCCGGCGGTGTGGCGGCCGAATAACCAAAACCAAAACCGCTCCCGGCAAGAACGCCAAAGCCGAGTACCCAGGACATATAGGTACTGGAAAACGCCATCAACATGAAACCTGCTCCGACCAGAACACCGCCAATAAGTGCCGTGCGGGCCGGGCCGATCTTGTCCTGGCATTTACCGGCCAGTATCATTGAGAAGGCAAAAGCCAGACAGCAGATAGCATAGGGGTCATTAATGGAGGCGACATCCCATTGGAAAGCTCCCGGGCCACCCTTTTCTATAGATGCCTTGATGGCACCCTTGAAGACACTCCAGGCGTACAACACCCCAAGAGCCAGATTAATGGCGAGACCTGCAGAGACTACGGTCCACCCCTTGTTCTTGATTTCAGTCATTACCCTCTCCTCGTGACCTTATTTCTCTGTGTGTACAACGTCTAATCAGCGTTTCTGTACTGCAAATTTTTTATCCGGACCATTCATGCGGATGGCTGTGGCAAATTCCATCCAGAAAACAAGATAGATCGAAATCATCAGTGACAGACCGATATTTTGATTCTCTGCTCCAAGAGCTTTTGCCAGAATCGGCGAGGCGAACCCGGCACCCAGATTTCCCGTCATTCGCTCAAGCAGGTAGAACAGCGGCAGAGTCAACAGCGTGCCAACCACCATGATGGCGATACCGGTCGGGCGTTTGATCCAGTACTTGGGCGAAAAACCATACATGCGCATAAAGATAACCACCCAGATAATCCAGACAGAATAATCAACAGCGGCATCCGGCAGGGCCAGTTTATTCTGAACCAGGATGACTTCAAGCACGGTAACGACACCCAGCAGGGTGAACATCCAGTTAAATTTCTCATTTGCCTGTGTCTGCCAGTTGCGGCTGTCGGGCGCCTTCACTTCATCAAATGAGTGGCTGTGGGTACCCAGAGCAGAGAAGAGAATGGCGAACCAGATACCGGCATTGTGGAACAGAAGCGATGCATGGTTGCCGGCTACGTTGGCGATACGGGACATCGGTTCGCGGGCAAAGTCACCGGCGATACGCATCAGGAAAAGATTGGCGATAACCGAACAGGCGATGATGACCGCAATAGTGAATATTTTACGCGGCAGCAGATAAGGATCAACGCGGTCCGGGAAGCCAATGATGAAGGCGAACCAGATCAGGTACATAATCAGCGGGATGCCGAAGCAGATGCCGTAGACTGATTTACCGGCGAAGTCACCGTTTTGAGCATAAATTATATAGTTGTTGGTCGGGTCGGTGTCTGTGTTGGCCGCCTTGACGACATCTTTGGGCACCTTGTTGAGGTGAGGCAAAAGTCCCATGGCGTACCAACCGTGGTCACCCTGAGTCGTATCGACAACCCAGTACTGGTCGCCCATCATTTCATCCAGACCGCCGAAGAGCTGCATATTGAAGGTGGCGCAAAATACGCAGACCACCAGAAGCAAAATTGCGTGAGTAATTTTCATAGGCATGAGCGTATTCCCCCTTATTCCTTGTGTGTGGTCCAGAACATTGATACGGCATTGGCGGCAAACAGACCATAAAGCCACATGGTATTCCAGGCGGGACCTGACCAGTGACTACCATGACCACCACCGACAACTCCGGAAGCGATCACAAAGCCGATTATCGATGTGAAAGCCACCATGGCAACCGAGCGCAAAATGGCACTGTTGCGCCAGGTATGACGCTCAAGCTCTTCAATTCTATTCAGCAGTTCCAGCTCTCTTTCGCTCATTTCTTTTCTCCTTTATTATCGTAATGGTTAAAAAAGTCATCGTCATCGTCAGTGCCAGAAAAAAATGTAAACTAGTGTGACTCAGCGTAAGGTTGTACAGCATTGGTTCCGCCTCCTCTTTTGCCGGTTATCTCTGATTTCAACTCCTGAGCATTTTCAGGAAGCTCACTGTGAAAACGATCCGCCAGCTCCATGTATTTGGTGCAGTGGGCGAAGCGACCGTTGCAGAACCGGATGATCATGTTCACATCATGAGGAGATATGTACTCACAGCCAACATCACAATAATCATCGTTTTTGCCATAGAATGGACAGATATCCGGGGTTTCCATTGGTGTCCTCTCGTTGTGCCTTCATGGCGTATACAGCACTTCGTGTGCCAAACTGTATACATTTTTATTTATTGTTTATTATCGGCACGTTATGGAATTAAAGGGATTGAACAGCAGATGATCTCACAGATATATTTGCATTACTGCAAAACCTTATCTGAGTATGAAGCAAGGGAAAGTGGCAACAGAAAAGAAAACGATCTGGGGAAACAACTTGAATTTAGGGGCTTTTGTGGAGATACGGAGGTTGTGAAGAATATTTGCAGAAGTGCAAATCAGCCTCATGGCGTTTTTGCACTTCTGCAAATGTTTTTATGGGGTATTATTTAGTTCTAAAGTGGTAACAAGGCTGTTTTACCATGTTTCTCCACTTGCAGAATTATGCTGACTACATGAAGAATTGAAGCTTGCAGAACTCATTGTTGAGCCCTTGATTGCACCACTGGTATTTGATCCCCATGAGTCATAAGAGGACGTTGCTCCGTTGCCGTTTGACATGTACCGAGCG
>CAIRND010000069.1 GCA_903879825.1 uncultured Geobacteraceae bacterium | reverse complement strand
CCTCTTGATCAGGAGGGAAATCGTGAATTGAACTGCCAGCGCACGCCTCCGGCAGAGACGGAAAAACTTAATTCAACTAAACAACAAGAGCATGATAAAGAGTCGGAAATACTGGAAAAATTACTTAAAGAATCGTCGCAACCCACAGCCGATTTACCTCCCCCTTATCAGGGGGGGACTTTAAAGGCTCTCCCCTGACAAGTACCCTCTGGGGCATAAAGGGAGCGGGGAAAGGTTGAATTCGGTGCTGAGACGGTACTGTGACAAAGTAGAATTAAGGAGAAAGAAATATGTATCCACACAATAATGTGGGCAGAAACATCATCGCAATGGTTCTGGCAGGAGGGAAAGGAGAACGGCTCAATCCCTTGACACAGCGCCGGGCTAAATCGAGCGTTCCCTTTGGCGGCAAATATAAGATCATCGATTTTGTCCTCTCCAATCTGTTCAACTCCGGCATACGGAAAGTGTATGTATTGACGCAGTATCGGGCGTATTCCCTTAACAGGCATATTCGTGAATCATGGGGAAAATGGACCGGTCTGGGCGAGTTCATTGTGGCTATCTCGCCTGAAACCAGCAGCGAAAGTGAGGAATGGTTTAAGGGAAGCGCTGACGCTATTCTGCAATACCTGCGCTTTGTTGAATCGTCGGATGCCGATTATGTCGCGGTATTCGGTGGGGATCATATTTACAAGATGGATGTATCCCAGATGATTGACTCTCACCGTATGAACCGGGCGGACATAACCATAGCCGCCAAAGAGGTGCCGGTCGAGGAGGCCAGTCGTTACGGCGTATTTTCTGTTGATGACTATTCACGGGTGATTTCCTTTGTCGAAAAACCTGCCGTTCCGCAGTCAATCGCGGATCGAAATACCTGCTATGCCTCCATGGGTAATTACATCTTTTCCACCAAAAAATTAATCGAAGTTCTCCTGGAAGGGAAGAAAAGGCATGAGAATTTGGATTTCGGAGCTCATGTCATTCCGATGATGCTGGAGAGAGGCGACCGGGTCTGTACGTATAATTTCAGTGACAACATGGTCCCCGGCATGAAGTCTGAGGAACGGGGCTACTGGAAGGATGCCGGGACAATCGACTCCTACTACGAAGCCAATATGGATCTGATTAATGTCTCACCGCACCTGAATCTCTACAACTACAAGTGGCCGATCCTGACGAATCAGGGCAATCTGCCTCCGGCCAAGACGGTGTTCAATGATGACGACCGTCGGGGCCAGAATATTGATTCGTATGTCTGCGGCGGCTGCATCACCAGCGGCAGCACCGTCAGGCGCTCCATCGTCGGTCCACTCTGCAAAATAAATAGTTACAGTTTGGTCGAAGATTCAATCCTCTTTGAAAACGTTACCATCGGCCGGCACGTCAAGATCAGGCGGGCGATCATCGACAAGGGCGTGGTGATTCCGGACGGCTCAATCATCGGCTACGATTCTGAGGAGGATCGCCACAATGGGTATTCCGTAACAGAATCCGGTCTTGTCGTGGTGCCACGCACCGAGAAAAACGCGCATAACGCCAGATATATAGCGGATTCACCACGTGCAACGCTCGCCCCGAATGCTCCGGAAAATGTCTTTAAAAAACCTGTGCTCCATCTGGTAGCAGAACAGGAGCATCCTCTGGTGCCGAATAGTATTAGTACCAGAATTCAGTCAAGAGACCTGATGCGTAAATATCCTCCCGCATTTCGGGTGCCAGAGCATGATGACAGGATTCAGGCATGACAGAACGGGGGGGAGTCTCAGCGTACTTCGGAAATATCATCCCGATTTCAGCGCGGGCGTGGCAGACTCTTGGTTTGAAAAAAACGGCGCGTCTTATGAACGAACGCCGCCTCCCACCGGTACTCTTTTATCGCCACCTCGCTTTGTCCCTCAATCAGAGTCATCCTGCGTCCTCTCCGCCGGTATCCGCCTCGCACCTGAACTTGTTCGCCCTCCTGCAGACAATTTACCGTTATATGATCGATATTCTTGCTGAAGACGTGGTTGTTGGTGTGCTTGAACGGGCGCTGCTGCGTGGTGGATTCGATCCGACAGCTCGTGATGTTGCGGAATCAATAAAGCAATTCGTGACCTTGTTTCCACCGCCAGAAGTGCTTTCCAGTGAAATGCCTGTCGCCACATGGGTGAGCGGAGGGAGCGGGCAGCGCCGCCTGGTGCTGCGGGAGATGGTGCTGCTGCATACTGCCAGCGAAAATCCGGCTATTGAGAGCTTTCGCGAACTTTGTGATGATCAGGAGCTGACCCACTCCTCAGCCTATAAAACAATTGCCCTGAAAACGTGTGCCGCACTTACTGAAAGCCCGTTTATCGTTGCGCTGGGATGCCCGCTTGGTGAAGCGCTTCGGGCGCCGATCAAGGCTGCGCCCGCTTCGCTGCCGGATCAGCTCCGTTTTGTGCGTGATACCTGGAGCGCCGTCCTGCCACCGGAACTGCGTGCAGAGTTGGCGACTGCTCTTGATATTTTATGTGAGGAAGAGCGTGAGCGTGGCTGGGGCGGCGATCCCGGGCCACCACCGGTACTTGAATTCAAGCGTTCCCGGCAGACAGGTTTCAGGGGAGATTCCATTTTTGCCGGGTTTGATTATCCTGAATATGAACGATTTTCACCGGATGCGGACTGGATGACCAATGTCGTACTGATGTCCAAGATGGTGTACATCTGGCTTGACCAGCTCAGTCGCAGCTATAATTATCCCATCACCCGCCTCGATCAGATACCCGATGCAGAGCTTGACCGATTGGCTGCCCGGGGTTTTACCGGTTTATGGCTGATCGGTTTATGGGAACGTTCACCCGCTTCGCAGCGGATCAAGCAGATCTGCGGCAACCCTGACGCCATCGCTTCAGCCTATTCACTCTACGATTATGAAGTGGCTGGCGACCTGGGTGGCTGGGATGCCGTGGCACAGTTGCGGGCGCGAGCCGCCTCGCGCGGTATCCGTCTGGCCAGCGACATGGTCCCGAATCATACCGGCATTTATTCGCGTTGGGTAATCCAGCATCCGGACTGGTTTGTCCAACGCGACTATCCACCTTTTCCCGCATATCAGTTTAATGGTGAAGATCTGTCTCACAATGGCGACGTCTGTCTTCAGATCGAGGATGGTTACTGGAGTAAACATGATGCTGCCGTGGTCTTCAAGCATTATGACCGTTTCAGCGGCCGTAGCCGCTACATCTATCACGGCAACGACGGCACCAGCACCCCCTGGAATGACACCGCCCAACTCAATTATCTGATCCCGGAAGTGCGTGAAGCGGTCATTCAGACTATTCTTCATGTCGCCCGCAATTTTCCGATCATCCGTTTCGATGCCGCCATGACTCTGGCCAAAAAACATTACCAGCGGCTCTGGTTTCCCCTGCGCGGTCTGGGGGGCGGCATTCCCTCACGAGCCGAACAGGGTATGAGCAAAGAAGAGTTTGATGCGGTCTTTCCGGTTGAGTTCTGGCGGGAAGTCGTGGACCGCGTGGCCGTTGAAGCCCCCGGTACACTGCTGCTGGCTGAGGCGTTCTGGATGATGGAGGGCTATTTTGTGCGGACGCTGGGGATGCACCGGGTTTATAACAGCGCCTTTATGAACATGCTCAAGATGGAGGAGAACCACAAATATCGTCATACAATAAAAAATGTCCTTGAGTTCAATCCTGAAGTTCTCAAACGCTTTGTCAACTTTATGAACAACCCGGATGAGAAGACCGCCGTGGAGCAATTTGGTTCACAGGGGAAATATTTCGGTGCGTGTGTGCTGCTTGCCACTATGCCGGGGCTGCCGATGTTCGGTCACGGTCAGATCGAGGGCTTTCACGAAAAATACGGCATGGAGTACAAACGGGCCTACTGGGATGAACAGGTTGATGAAGGTCTGGTGGCTGGCCATGAAATGTGGATATTTCCGCTGCTGCGCCGTCGTTGGCTGTTTTCAGGCTCTGAAAATTTTATGCTTTATGATTTCTACGGCTGCGACTGTGTCAACGAGAACGTCTTTGCCTATACCAATAGCGTGGGTGGGCATCGGTCACTGGTGATGTATCACAACTTCTTTTCCACCGCTGCTGGATGGATTCGGGAATCCTCCGGCTACTCCGTCAAGAACGGTACTGGCGAAGCGGAGATATGCCGGACAACGCTTGGCATCGCCCTTGGTCTGAGCGGTGAACAGGGTGTCTATTGTGCTTTTCGTGACCATGCCACGGGATTGTCGTACCTGCGTAACGGCACTGAACTGTACGAATGCGGGTTGTACGTTGAGCTGAAAGAGTACCAGTTTTATGTGTTTCTGGATTTTTGCGAAATTCGAGACGATAGCGAGGGAAGTTGGGGGCAGCTCTGTCTGGCCCTTGGCGGCAGGGGGGTTGAAAGCCTGGAGGATGAACGTAAACAGATATGCTATGCCGCTCTGAACAATGCCTTTACGGCGGTGATAACAATGATTCCGACCGATGAACCGCTCTCAAAAATAGATGGAGCTGCCGCAGCGGTCACCGCACGGAAATTTTGCCTCGAAATACACAAAATAAATACCGGTCTGGCGCTGCTGCCCGGATGTGATCAGCAGTTCAATGCAATTGAATCTCGGTTTACACGGTTGACGGCTTTATTGAACATGAAGTCAATCAGTCATGACGCCAAAGACTTTCGGGCACGGATAGCAAAGCGTTTCAGTTGTATGGATAACAGCAGGATACTTGTGGCCTGGCTGTTGATGTTCGATATGAATCCCGGTGCATTAGAGCAGTGCGGCCTTGATTGCTCCCTGCGCCGCACGCTGGACGGGCCTGATTTTCACAACAAAAATCTGCTACTTTTGGCCCTGATGTCCCTTGAAAATGCATCTGAAATGAAGACGGATATATTATCTGCTCCTGCCTGCCGGGAATTTCTGGATGTCCATGAAAGCCGCGGGACAGAGTGGTTTAACAAAGAACGTTTTGAAGAATTAATGGAGTGGGTGGCTCTCACCGGCCTCATTGACTCGAACGTTATCACGACATCCGCCGCTGCCGTTTCGGCTGCAATGGCACAGGCAGAGAATGAGCTGAACATCGTTACAGAGCTGGCTGCTCACGCCGGATACCGTGTCGGTCTGTATCGGCGCATGATACCCTCCCGCAGTGAAAGGAGACAAACTGATGAAAAATAACGAAACGTACGCATTAGCCCGCCAAAATACCAATAAAAGAGAACATTCAAAATGGTGCGGATATGAACGAGACCTATGGCTGTCTGAAGGGGAACAACGGTGCTTTTACTGCAACTCGACGTTAAAGTGCGGTCTGCACGAATGCATCTGGCAAGAAGAGTGCGCCTGACCACAGGCACAACACACTGATTTAGAGATGATACCGTCATCAATGGAGTCTGACATGGATGCTACCTTTTCACACTATTCTGTTGCCTACCTGTTTGCCTTAACCCTCAATACTCCGACAGCGATCATGCTCGGTGATGATCACCGGTTCTGGGTTGTCGACCGTGGTGACGAAGCTCTGTTTTCAAACCAGGGATATGTACTGCTTTCGTATGCTCAATAAACCTTTAAAAGCAGTTATTTACCGCAAAGACGCTAAGTACGCAAAGAAATAAAAGACTTAATAAGCTGAGGAGGAGCACCTTTTGGGTTAGACGTTATTCAGTGTTAATAGACTTATTTTCTTCGCGTCCTTTGCGTCTTTGCGGTTCAAATGCCGTTTTTTAATAAATGCAATAGAGGAGTTCTCATATATGCGAAATAGATTCTTTCGACCTCTTGCAACAACAGTGCTTGGGATGTTTTCTGCTGTTGCGGCTGCTACAGCGGGCGGAGCCGCTTTAACGAGTGCACGTGTAAAAACCGGAACAAAAAAAACCTTGGTAGCCAAACAATTCAACATTTTTGATGCCGTTCACGATCAACGGGTAAAATTTGCTGCACATCATGGGGTTGCTGATCCCTCTGCGCTTGTAGCGGCAGTGAGACACAGTCCGATGGCAAATCTGCTGATCAGTGTTGCCATTGAAGAAAGCCGTGGTGATCCGGTTGCCGTTGGTTCGGCTGGTGAACAGGGAGCCTGGCAGGTTAAAGCTTCCGACTGGGGGGCGGTGCCAAAAGATATACATGGTCAGGCAGGACAGGCCGAAAAAATTATCCGGAATCTTCTGATGTGCGCCAAAGGGAATAAGAAAAAGGCCTTGGCACGATACAACGGCGGAACGACACCACCAGGAAAGAGTTACCGCTATGCGGAAAGAATTTTGAAACGGGCCGGTAACCTGCATGGTGCCGCCAATTATAACCAGCCAAATTTCAAAAAATTACAGGAAGCCCTGCTTGCTCCTCCGCGTAGTTCTGGGCTGATAACGTAGAGCATATTTTGAATTGGAGGTACGTATGACAGAAGAATTTCAAACCACCCAATATTTGACGTTCGTACTGGACGAGGAAACTTTTGCCGTTGATGTTGCCAAAGTCCGTGAGATACTGGAAGAAAGTAATATAACGAAGGTGCCGCAAACACCGGATTTTATGCGGGGAGTTATCAACCTGCGTGGCAGTGTGGTGCCGGTGATCGACTTGCGCCTGAAATTCGGCATGAGCAAGACCGAGAAGACCGTCAACACCTGCATCATTGTGGTCGAGGTAGAAATGGATGGAGAAAATATTATTCTTGGTGCGCTGGCCGACAGTGTTCAGGAGGTGATCGAGTTGGAGCCGCAACAGATTGAAGCAGCGCCGCACATAGGCTCTCGCCTGAAAACGGATTTTATCAAGGGCATGGGTAAAATTGGCAATCGTTTTATCATGATGCTGGATATTGATAAGGTCTTTTCCAGTGAGGAGTTGGCTGCGGTTCAGGGGTAATAGGTTTACACAAGTTTTTATAAGCTATTACGGTAACTTAAAGGAGGAACCTTATGAACTGGTTTAATAATATGACATTAAAAGGAAAGCTGATGACCGGATTTATTCTGGTAGCAGTTGTTGCCGTTGTTATCGGAGTTGTCGGTATCAAAGAGATCAAAATTATTGATGAAGGCGATACCAAGCTATATGAAAAAATGACGATTCCGCTGGGACAGGTCGGTGATATGGGTATTGCATTTCAGAGACTGCGCTGCAATCTGCTGGAAATGTATACCGCCGATACTGCCGCGCGGCTTAACGACATGAAAAAACGTGCCGATGATCGCAACAAGGAAATAACAGACCTTTCCGTAAAATACGAGAAGACCATTCTGACTGATGAAGGCAGAAAAACTTTCCAGGAACTTCAGGACTCCTACAAAAAATTCGAAGCAACTGAGCAAAAATACCTGGCGTTGGTGCTCTCCGGTAAGAAGGCTGAAGCCTACGTTCTCTGGAACGGCGACCTGGAAAACGAGCGGAAAGCTGTGCAGGATGTACTCGATAGAATTGGGAACCAGAAGGAAAAACTTGCCAAGCAGACTTCAGATGAAAATACGGTTACGGCTAACAGTGCAACAAAAATAATGTCAATCCTGGCAGCCATTGGTGCAATCCTCGCCATCGGCCTCGGACTCATCATCTCCCGTGTCGTCCTGCGCCAGCTTGGTGCCGATCCGAAGCAGGTCGGTGATATTGCCAATCTTGTCGCCGTGGGCGATCTCAGCCGTGAGATACCGCTTGCTTCCGGTGACACTTCCAGCGTTATGGCCGCCATGAAGAAGATGGTTGATACTATCAAGGCGTTGGTTGCCGATGCCGGTATGCTCTCTCAGGCTGCTATTGAAGGGAAACTCGCCACCCGTGCTGACGCCGGCAAACATCAGGGCGATTTTCAGAAGATTGTCGTCGGCGTCAACAAAACACTGGACGCAGTGATAGGGCCATTGAATGTTGCCGCCGAATATGTCGACCGGATCAGTAAAGGCGACATCCCACCCCGGATCAGCGACAGTTATAATGGCGATTTTAACGAGATAAAAAACAACTTAAACCAGGCGATTGACGCAGTCACCGCTTTGGTGGTCGATGCCAAGATGTTGTCACGCGCTGCTGTTGACGGAAAGCTTGCTACCCGCGCCGATGCCAGCAAGCATCAGGGCGATTTCAGAAACATCGTCCAGGGAGTCAACGACTGCCTCGACTCGGTAATCGGCCCGCTGAACGTGGCGGCCGAATATGTCGACCGGATCAGTAAAGGCGATATTCCGCCCAAAATCAGTGACAGCTACAATGGTGATTTCAACGAGATAAAGAACAACCTGAATCAGGCCATAGATGCCGTTAATGCACTGGTGGCGGACGCCAAGATGCTGTCACGCGCCGCTGTTGACGGCAAACTTGCTACCCGTGCAGACGCCAGCAAGCATCAGGGTGATTTCAGAAACATCGTCCAAGGAGTCAACGACTGTCTCGATTCGGTAATCGGCCCATTGAACGTGGCGGCTGAATATGTAGACCGGATCAGTAAGGGCGATATTCCGCCCCGGATCAGTGACAGTTACAACGGCGATTTCAATGAAATAAAGAATAACCTCAACCGGGCCATTGATGCGGTGAATGCACTTGTCGTAGATGCCGGTACGCTTGCCAAAGCCGCTGCAGAGGGCAAGCTGGCTACCCGCGCCGATGCCACCAAACATCAGGGCGATTATCAGAAAATTGTTGCAGGCGTCAACCAAACCCTCGATGACGTGATCGGTCCGCTGAATGTCGCTGCCGAATACGTAGATCGCATAAGTAAAGGTGACATACCGCCAAAGATCAGCGACACCTACAACGGCGATTTCAATGAAATCAAGAACAACCTCAACCGGGCCATTGATGCGGTGAATGCGCTTGTTGCCGATGCCGGAATGCTTGCCAAAGCCGCTGCAGATGGCAAACTGGCCACTCGCGCCGATGCAACCAGACATCAGGGTGATTACCAGAAAATTGTCGCTGGCGTCAACCAAACCCTTGATGACGTGATCGGTCCGCTGAACGTGGCGGCTGAATATGTCGACCGAATCAGTAAAGGTGATATCCCTCCCAAAATCAGCGACACCTACAACGGTGATTTCAATGAAATCAAAAATAACCTTAACCGGGCTATTGACGCCGTTACCGCCCTTGTCACCGATGCCGGCATGCTTTCAAAGGCCGCAATTGACGGTAAGCTTGCCACCCGTGCTGATGCCGGCAAACATCAGGGGGATTTTCAGAAGATTGTCTCCGGGGTAAATGAAACGCTTGATGCGGTAATCGGTCCGCTGAACGTTGCCGCCGATTATGTGGACAAAATATCCAAAGGCGATATTCCTCCTGCCATTACCGACAGTTATAATGGCGATTTCAATAACATCAAAAATAATCTTAATACCTGCATCAAGGCGGTAAATGCCCTCGTTGCCGACGCCGCCATGCTCTCCACAGCCGCTGTAGACGGAAAACTGGCTACCCGTGCTGATGCAACTAAACACCAGGGTGACTTCCAAAAGATTGTTGCCGGAGTCAATAATACTCTGGACGCGGTTATCGGTCCGCTGAACGTGGCGGCCGAATATGTCGACCGCATCTCCAAAGGCGACATGCCGCCACGCATCAGTGACAGCTATAACGGCGATTTCAATGAAATAAAGAATAACCTCAACCGCGCCATAGATGCCGTCAATGCACTGGTATCCGACGCCAGGCTGCTGGCCAAAGCTGCTGTTGACGGCAAACTGGCCACCCGTGCCGACGCCTCCAAACATCAGGGGGATTTCCAGAAGATTGTCTCCGGCGTCAACGAAACACTTGACGCGGTCATCGGCCCATTGAACGTCGCCGCCGAATATGTTGATCGTATCAGCAAGGGTGACATGCCAAAGATCATAAGCGATAACTACAACGGCGATTTCAACAGCATCAAAAACAACCTTAACTTTCTGATAGATGCCACCAACGGCATTACCGAAAATGCGAAAAAGGTGTCTCAGGGCAATCTGATGGTGGAACTGAAAAAAAGGAGCGAAAATGATGACCTAATGGCCTCTCTGGCGGCCATGGTCGCCAAGCTGAAAGAGGTCGTTATGGAGGTGCAGTCGGCCGCCGACAACGTCGCATCAGGGGGGCAGGAGATGTCATCCACCGCTCAGGAGATGTCTCAGGGGGCTACCGAACAGGCCGCTTCGGCCCAGGAAGTTTCCTCCAGCATGGAGCAGATGGCGTCCAGCATCCGGCAAAATACCGATAACGCCATGCAGACGGAAAAAATCGCCATAAAATCAGCGGCAGACGCCAAAGAGGGGGGCAAGGCGGTGATTGAAACCGTCATGGCCATGAAGGAAATAGCCACCAAAATTTCCATTATCGAGGAGATTGCCCGGCAGACCAACCTGTTGGCTCTGAATGCCGCCATTGAGGCTGCCCGCGCCGGTGAGCATGGCAAAGGTTTTGCGGTGGTTGCATCGGAAGTACGAAAGCTGGCCGAACGGAGCCAGTCAGCCGCCGGAGAAATCAGTAAACTCTCCACCAGTATCGTTGCCATTGCCGAGCAGGCGGGCGATTTGCGGACCAGAATGCTGCCCGATATCCAGAAAACCGCCGAACTGGTGCAGGAGATCAGCGCCTCCAGCAAAGAGCAGGATACCGGTGCCGAACAGATCAATAAAGCCATTCAGCAGCTCGATCAGGTGATTCAGCAAAACGCCAGCGCCGCTGAAGAGATGGCTTCCACCACTGAGGAGCTTTCGAGCCAGGCCGAGCAGCTTAAAACCACCATCGCCTTCTTTTCTCTTGAAGGCGGCAGTCAGCGCGCCTTGCCGCCTCCCCGTCGCCCGCCACAGAGGCAGATTGCATCAAGCCACCACGCGGTAACCCATGCGGCGCCGCCTAAAGCCGGCAAAAACGCCCGGAAAACCGGCGGAGTAAACATTGACCTTGGTCATGGCGGAGTTGATGATCTGGATGAAGCGTTTGAGAAATATTGAGGACAAGGTGAAGACCAAAAACAATATGTTCCACCACGGAGACACGGAGAAAGCAGAATCTTGAGGCAATAATTCTAAAAAAACAGTTTCACGCAACGACGCAACGGCGCAACGAATGAAATCAACGACTTAAGCCATTATTCAGGTTCACCCGATTGGCTAATCACCATTTTGTTATAAGTCTTTGTTTCTCGTTGCGTCGCTGCGGCGTTGCGTGATCAAATGCCGTATTTTATAATGAGAAAATGCATTTTAAACACGAAGAAAATCCAGGAGTTATAGGCTGAAGCATTGCTTTTATGATTAATCCAAAAGGAAGAAGTCTTTGTCTTTGATCTCTCCATGTCTCCGTGGTGAACGATTTTCTGGATTAATACAGTTGGAAGCTGGAAAATGCTGCAAAAAAATAATAACAGGCTGGTCTGAATGAGAGTTGTAGAGTTATTACGGGCACCGTCACTATATACCTGCCGTTCCTATCTGCTGCTTGGCGACTGGAACGTATTGGGTGATGTCAACACCCTGATTGATCCCGGCACTGACGGTTCGGTTATTGACCAGATTGAAACGCTCTCCACCGGTTGTGGCAAGGTTCCGGTCGAACAGATTATTCTGACGCACAATCATTTCGACCATGCTGCCGGGATCGAAATATTTAAAAAACGCTATGGAACGCGTGTCTACGGCTGGTGTTCCGGCAAAGATGTCGATGAACTGCTGCGTGACGGACAGCTGATAACGGCCGGGGATGAGCAGCTTCAGGTGCTGCATACCCCGGGGCATTCATCGGATTCGATCTGCCTGTATAATGGTGCCCGGCGGATACTGTTTTCCGGAGAT
>CAIRND010000068.1 GCA_903879825.1 uncultured Geobacteraceae bacterium | reverse complement strand
TCAGGGGGGGACTTTAAAGGCTCTCCCCTGATAAGTACCCTCTGGGGCATAAAGGGAGCGGGGAGGGGTTGAATTCGGTGCTGAGAAGGTAATGTGACAAAGCAAAATTGAGAATAGAAAAAGGGGGGCGATTTCGCCCCCCTTTTTTTTATGGTGTCACTAGTGGTTTCTTCTGCCATTTGCCCAGCGCAATGGATTCTGCGGCAGCGGCCAATCCAAACGATAGCACACTAAACACGAGTGGCAGCCCATGGGTTCCGGTAAGATCATACAGAAAGACTTTAATGCCACCGACAATCATAACAAGGATGGCAATGTTGCGAATCTCTTTGTTCTGCTTCAGAAAGGCAAATAGTATCAAGCCAATGGCGGCACAGTTTATCAGAACTGACTGTGAACAGCGGAATGCCTCGCTCTGTGTCTCAGTAGGAAGCATTGCGATGAACTGAAATAGCGTGATTCGCGTCATGTAAAAACCGCATGTCAGGCCGGCAAGCAGCAGCATAACTGCACTCCGGTCTTGAACGTCAAAACGGCTGAAGAAAGAAGATCCTTCTGTTGGTGGCCACCAGCGGCACCATTGGTACTGGTACAAAATGATGCAGGTCAGTAAACCGGCCGGAAGGATGTTCACCGGGTCCATCGCTGTGGGCCCGTCCCCCCTGAAAGCGATCACCATCGCAATGCAGCAGTAGAGGTGAAACAGGTATGTCGTCAGCCTGATCGTGCCGCAATCCCACACGCGGGACATAATGGCCATAAAAATCGCTACCAGTGAAAGAATCGGCAATGAGAGCGCCTGACTCCCGGTGGCGGCGGGGAGCGCTATAGCAAGCAGTACGCCACAAGCAAAGGTGTACGATGATGCACCAGGTGCTCCGCGTCCGCCGCGCTGTGCCAGCCAGAAGCTGATGACAAGAAGTGCGATGGCGAGCAGTATGCCGATAGCACCCAGCATAAATGTACTTCCACCGCCGTGTGCTTTTGCAACATAGAGCATTACGGAAAAAGCCCAGAGGGCGCTGATCGTCGGGAGAGCCAGGTCAAAAAGCGGGATTGTTTCGGAGCCACTGCGAATGATGCCGAGCAGGGCCAGGATCATGTACATGGCTGCAAAAACCGCCAAAACAGGCAGAAACCATGAAACTGCCAGTTCAGGAGCTGTGCTGCCTCCCTTGCGCAGAGCGGTGACGATCTGGACCCCCCAGAGTTGGAGCATCACCATGGTGACGGCAAGTGCAGACCAGCGCAACCATGAGCAGCGTTTCAGTTGTGCGGCAAAATATCCAAGTAGATTGGCCGTAAAAAGGACCAATGAAAGGTACGGGAAAAAGGGATGAGGGTAATCAATCGCCGCACCGGCAAAGCACATGCCAAGAATGCCGACTGATATGGGTGTGAAAGCGTTGAACTGGCGGCTGATCAGCGCCATGCCGATGCCGGTCGCCATCAGAGTCAGATAAGCCGGCACGAGCGGAAGTGAATTGAAATGACTATGTGTCTCAACGACTATGGATGACATTAATA
>CAIRND010000067.1 GCA_903879825.1 uncultured Geobacteraceae bacterium | reverse complement strand
CCTACGGTGTCATCGGCTTAAAGACTCACTGTAAGGTCATCATGGTTGTGCGTCAGGATTATAACGGTCTGCGGCGCTATCTGCATATTGGTACCGGTAATTATCATGCGGAAACCGCCCGCATGTACAGTGACGTTGGGATTTTGACCTGCGACCAGGTTCTTGCCGAAGATGTCACCGAACTGTTCAATTTTCTCACCACCGGTTTTATGCTTAAGCGTAAATATTCAAAGCTGGCCCTGGCGCCACGGATGTTGAAAAAGACGCTTTTAGATAAAATAGAACGTGAAATCAATCTGCATCGGGCTGCCGATGGCGGCTTGATTCAATTTAAGATAAATGCTCTTGAAGATGGAGATGTTGTGCGGGCCTTGTATCGGGCTTCAATGGCAGGCGTCAAAATTGACCTGATCGTTCGTGATACCTGTCGCTTGCGCCCAGGTATCACGGGGCTTTCCGCTACTATCCGGGTAATAAGTGTTGTGGGCAGATTTCTGGAACATGCCCGTATCTACTATTTCCGTAATGGCGGTGCCGAAGAATATTTTATCGCCTCAGCCGACGCAATGAAGCGCAATCTGGAGGCGCGGGTTGAGATTCTCTGTCCGGTGGAACCGCCTGAATTAACGAAGGAGTTGCGCCATGTGTTTGATACGCACCTGGCGGATCACCGTTCAGCCTGGGACATGCAAGCGGATGGCAGCTATATTCAGCGCAGCCCTGTAGACGGCCAGGGCGAAGGGAGCCATCGGACACTGATAGTACGAGCCGAAAAGAGGGTCAGAGAAAATCTCAAAAAGAAGCGAATAAAAAAAACCGGTAAATAACCCTGTTTTTATTAGTGGAATACCTGAAACAATAGTCGCGATAATTATTTTGTAAAATTGTCGGGTATACAGCAAAAAAATGTTGCAATAAAACTTGTTTATATTATACACATTACCGTAGCAAATGAAATTGGCGACCATATACGCAACACCAGCGGAAACTTCTGAAAGGGGGTTCAGGTATGAGTATTCAAAAGGGCAGTGATGAATCGGAAAAATCAGAACAAGGTTTAGAAAAGCGGGAATACTCCGTCGGAGAAATTCTCAAAAAGCGGGGGGTGTCGCGGCGTGACTTCCTCAAGTTCTGTACCGCAATGACGGCAGCAATGTCGCTGCCAGCGTCATTTGCTCCTTCTGTCGCTCAGGCTTTGGATGAAGTCAAGCGTCCGACGCTGGTGTGGCTTAACTTCCAGGATTGCACCGGCGACACTGAAGCACTGCTCCGTTCTGCCAATCCGACCGTTGGTGAGATCATTCTTGATATCCTCTCGGTAGATTACCATGAAACGATTATGGCGGCCGCCGGGCATCAGGCCGATGAGGCGCTGGAAAATACGATTACCAAGTATAAAGGTAAATACCTGTGCGTCGTTGAAGGTTCCATCTCCATGAAGGATGGTGGTGTGTACGGCTGTACCAGCGGCAAGACGCATCTGGAAATAGCCCGAAGGGTCTGTGGTGGTGCGTTGGCTACCATTGCCATTGGTACCTGTGCCGCATACGGTGGTATTGCCGCCGCTGTGCCTAATCCGACCGGTGCTGTCGGTGTCAAGGACGCCGTGCCGGGTGCTACGGTCATCAACCTCCCCGGATGCCCGTGCAATGCGGACAACCTGACCGCCACGATCGTTCATTATCTGGTGTTTAATAAAATCCCCGCCATGGACAGCAAGGGGCGTCCGCTGTTTGCCTATGGCAAGCGTATTCATGATAACTGTGAGCGTCGGCCACATTTCGATGCGGGACAATACGTTGAACACTGGGGCGACGATGCCCACCGCAAAGGTTTCTGCCTCTATAAAATGGGCTGTAAAGGCCCGGCAACGTTCCATAACTGCCCGACTCAGCGTTACAACGAGAAAACCAGTTGGCCGGTTGCCTCTGGCCACGGCTGCGCTGGCTGCTCAGAGCCGCAATTCTGGGATACCATGTCGCCGCTGTACCGCCGTCTGCCTCATGTTCCGGGCTTCGGCATTGAGGCGACCGCCGACAAGATCGGTCTTGGTCTGGTGGCCGGTGCCGGTGCGGCCTTCGCTGTTCATGGCGCACTGAATGCGCTGCGCAAGGATAAAGAACCTACAGAAACCAAGGAGGGATAATATGGCCAGGATTGTCGTAGATCCGATTACCAGGATTGAAGGTCATCTTCGCATTGAAGCCGAGATTGAAGGAGGCTTCATAAAAGATGCCTGGAGCTCCGCCACCATGTTTCGCGGTATCGAAAAAATCCTCCGTGGGCGTGACCCCCGTGATGCCTGGTTCTGGACGCAGCGTTTCTGTGGCGTCTGTACCACGGTTCATTCTATTGCTTCGGTGCGGGCGGTCGAAGATGCGCTTAAAATCAAGATTCCGCCCAATGCCCAACTGATCAGAAACATTATCATGGGTATCCAGAATGTTCAGGATCACGTCATTCATTTTTATCACCTGCATGCCCTTGACTGGGTTGATATTACCTCCGCTTTGAAAGCCGATCCGATCAAAACAGCCGCTCTGGCCGCTTCGCTTTCCGATTGGCCGAACAACTCTGCCACCTACTTCAAAGGAATTCAGGACAAGGTGAAATCTTTTGTCGCTTCCGGCAGGCTTGGCCCTTTTGCCAACGCATACTGGGGACACCCCGCCTATAAGCTGCCGCCAGAGGCCAATCTCATGGCGACGGCCCATTATCTTGAAGCGCTGGAATGGCAAAAGGACGTCATCAAGATTCACGCAATTTTGGGGAGCAAAAATCCGCATCCGCAGTCGTTCCTGGTGGGCGGCATGTCGATCCCGATTGATCCGGATTCCCAGAATGCGCTTAATGCCGATAAACTCTTTGAAATCAAGCGCCTGCTTAAAAAAGCACAGGATTTTGTCGAGAAAGTCTACATCCCGGATCTGCTGGCTATTGCCTCCTTTTATAAGGAATGGGCTGGTATCGGGGGCGGTATCGGCAACTTTATGTCCTATGGTGAATTCCCGGATGCCAACGGTAATCTGTGGTTCCCTGCCGGTGCACTGCTCAACAAGGATCTCTCCAAAGTGATTCCGATTGATCAGGGTAAAATTGCCGAATATGTCGATCACTCCTGGTTTGAAAACAGTGCCGGAGCCGGAAAGGGGCAGCATCCGTATGAAGGCGAGACAGAGGTTCGTTATACCGGACCAAAGCCGCCGTACCAGAATCTCGACACCAACGCAAAATATTCGTTTGCAAAGTCGCCGCGTTATGAAGAAAAAGCGATGGAAGTCGGCCCGCTGGCCCGTATTTTGGTGGCTTATGCATCAGGTCATAAAGAAACCAAAGCGGTCGTTGATCTGGTGCTCGGCAAACTGGGGGTTGGAGCGCCGGCGCTGTTCTCAACACTTGGCCGCACCGCCGCCCGGGGTATTGATGCCCTGCTGATCGCTCAGCAGACGCCAAAATGGCTGGATGAATTGATCGGGAATATTGCGAAGGGTGATTATCGCATTCACAATAATGAGAGTTGGGATCCGGCCACCTGGCCGGCAGAAGCCAAAGGGTACGGTTTTCACGAAGCTCCCCGGGGCGCGCTTGGACACTGGATCAAGATCAAGGATCAAAAAATCCTCAATTATCAGGCGGTCGTTCCTTCTACCTGGAATTCGTCCCCACGGGACGCCAAAGGGCAGCGCGGGGCGTATGAAGCCGCTCTGGTTGGTACGCCGGTGGCCGATCCGAACAAGCCGCTTGAAATCCTGCGTACCATTCATTCTTTTGATCCCTGTATGGCCTGCGCAGTCCACGTGATGGATGTTAACGGCAATGAGGTTGTCTCGGTCAAGGTATCCTAAGGGGGCCAAGTATGAGTGAATCCTGCAAATTTAAATGCTACATATGGGAGTTGCCGGTACGGTGGTGCCACTGGGTCAACGTGTTGTCCATCGCGATTCTTGCGTTGACCGGATTCTTTATCGGTAACCCGGTTTCGTTTGGCAGCTCAGCATCTGATTTCACCATGGGATGGATACGTTTTGTACACTTCACCGCCGCCTATGCCTTTGCTGTCAGTGTCCTTTCGCGAATGATCTGGTCACTGATCGGCAACAAATACTCGGGGTGGAAGGAGTTTTTTCCTATTGCGACCGCATCGGGAAGAGAGAAAATGAACAAAATGCTCCGTTACTATATGTTCGTTGACAAAGAGGTACCTGAGACGGTCGGGCACAATCCTCTGGCGACGACGGCGTATTTTGCATTATTTTTGATCTATATGCTGATGATTTTGACCGGTTTCTCGCTGTACGCCGAACATGCCCCCGGCGGTGTCATGCATAAATCACTTGGGTTCATGTATGCGCTGTTTTCCAATCAGGGGATGCGGCTGGCTCATCACGCCAGTATGTGGATGATCTTCGGCTTTATCATCAACCACATCTACAGTGCCTGGTTGATGGACATTAAAGAGCATGGCAGTGAAATTTCCAGTATGTTCAGCGGATATAAATTTACGGTGAAAAAAGAGAAGTAGAGAAGCAGACAATGCAGAAATGAGGAAAAAAAACGGGGTGCGCCGGAAGGTGTGCTCCGTTTTTTATTGTGTGATACGCCGCAAATATATTGGTGCTGACTAACAAAATTTCGGTTAACTGAAATGGGACTTAAGTACCTGTTTAATAACAAACGCACCTTCAAAAAAGCACGTGTTTTTGGCTGATTATCCGTTCTTTTACTCTGCTATCAGAAGAGTCTACATGCGAGATAACGTGTGAAGATTTTGTTGAATTGAAAAGCGGGGCTTGCCTTAAATGGTGTGCCCCGCTTTTTTAGTGCCCCATACCGCCTTCAACGCTGTGTGACGGTCGTTTCAGTAGAAACAGGAGCGGGATGATAATCAGGAAGGCCAGGCCGATGATGAAGAAGATGCGGTTGAATGCCAGAGCGCCGGCCTGACGGCGCACAGCCCCGTACATCATCCCCATGGCCGTTGTATCTGCCTGAGAAACGGCGATGCCTTTGGCAATCAGCGACTGCTTTAAACTGTCAAGACGCATCTGCCATACCGGATTATAGGGGTTGATATTGGCCACGAGGCTGGTCTGGTAAAATTGCTGATAGCGTGTCAGTAGAGTGGCCGCCATGGCAATGCCGACGCTGCCGCCGATATTGCGTAACAGGCTGAACATGCCGGTGGCATTGCCCATTTCTGCCCGGGAAATCGAGGCCAGCGTCACGGTTGTCAATGGCACAAAAATCATCGCCAGGCCAAAGCCGAGGACGATGCGGGGCCAGGTGTAATTCCAGAAAGCGCCTTGCAGATTAAGTCCCTGCATGATGAACATGGAGGTTGCACCGAGCAACAGTCCGAAAAAAACAATTTTTCGGCCGTCCCGTTTCGCCAGTGCCGCCCCGACCAGCGGCATGGTAATCAGTGTTGCCACGCCTCCCGGAGCCATAACCATTCCGGCATCGGTGGCCGAATACCCCATCAACGTCTGCAGGAACAGCGGGATCAGCATGATCGAGCTATAGAGAGCAAAACCGACGACGAACATGATCAGATTGCCGGCCGAGAAGGACACATTTTTGAACAGGCGCAGGTTGATGATCGGATGTGGGTGGGTCAGCTCTACCCAGATCAGGGCCACCAGAGACATTAATGTTATAATGCTGAACGTGATGATAAATGAAGAGTTGAACCAATCCTCCTGTTGCCCCTTGTCCAACACCACCTGCAATGATCCCATGCTGGCAACCAGCAGGAACAGACCCCAGTAATCAACTTTGAATGCTGCAACTTTCTGGCGCAGATAGCCGGGGTCAAAGATGAAGAATGCGCACATAATCATGGCGATGATACCCACCGGCAGATTTATGTAGAAGATCCAGCGCCAACTCATGTTGTCGGTGATCCAGCCGCCGAGAGCCGGTCCGACGATGGGGCCGAACATGGCACCAACCCCGAAAATGGCCATTGCCATACCGCGCTGGTTGGGTGGAAAAGTTTCCATCAAAATTGCCTGACTGATCGGTATCAAGGCCCCGCCGGCAGCGCCCTGCAGCACCCGGAAGAAGATCAGCGCCGCCAGATTCGGCGCGGCCCCGCACAACAATGATGCCAGCGTGAACAGCACGATACAGGTCATCAGAAAACGCTTGCGACCAAAAACGCGTGACAGCCAGCCGGTCATGGGGAGGACCACCGCATTGGCCACAAGGTAGGAGGTCAAGACCCAGGTCACCTCATCCGTGCCAGCGTTAAGAGCCCCCTGCATGTGCGGCAGAGCAACGTTGGCCACTGACGTGTCGATGATCTCCATGATGGCAGGCAGCATGACAGTGATCGTAATCAGCCATTTATTTACGTACTTGTCTTCGCTCATTTAAAGGGATTCAATTCCTTGAGCACGTCACTGCTTGATCTGCCGGTCTGTACGATCGGAATGACACTCATGCCGACACGCAGCAAGCGTTCGGGGTCTGAGTTGGCGTCGATAGTGATCTTGACCGGCACCCGCTGCACTACTTTTACGTAGTTGCCGGTGGCGTTTTCGGGCGGCAACAGCGAAAATGCCGCTCCGGTTCCGGCCATGATGCTGTCTACCTTGCCGCTGAATTTTTTATCCGGGTACGCATCGACGGAAAATTCCACCTTTTGCCCCGGTTTCAGATAGGTGATCTGGCGCTCTTTGTAGTTAGCGGTGATCCACGCCTCCTGCAGTGGCACCAGTGCCATGAGCGGTTGCCCCGCCTGAATATTGACCCCCTCTTCGATCGACTTGCGGGTGATATAGCCATCTCTGGCGGCATAAATCTTCGTGTAAGAAAGCTGCAGTTCCGCTTCGTCAAGCTGTGCTTTTCTTTGCAGTATCTTGGCCTTGCTGCCGACCTTGATTGCCAGGCCAGCTTCAACCTGGGCCCGTTTCAGTGTCTCCTCAGCTTCCTTCATTTGTGCTTCCGCCACCCGTTTTGCGGTTGTCAGGCGGTCTAACTGCTCTTTGGGCAGCACATCACGGCTATAGAGTTTTTCCGCTCGGGTATGATCAAGCGCCGCCTGATCGAAGCGGGCCTTGGCCGATTGCAGCGCTGCGTTGGCACCTTCAACCTTCATCTGCTCACCGCCCGTTTCGTTTTCGGCCATGCCGACACCCGCAGCAGCCTTTGCAATCTGGAGCTGATAGTCGCGCCGATCTATTTCAATCAGCAGGTCTCCCCGTTTGACAAACTGATTATCGCCCACCAGCACCCGCGCGACTGTACCGGATACCTTGGACGATACCGGAACGATCCGGGCTTCGATAAAGGCGTTATCGGTTTCGATATTGCTCCGGGCGGAGATGATCCATTTCAGGCCGAACCACCCTGCGGCGATCGCGATGGTAAGCAGAATAATAAGAGCTTTGATTCTTTTACGCCCCCCCGGTGTTGCTTCCGGGGCGCTGGTGTCCAGTGCCGTTTGTTGTTCTTGTTCTTGTTGTGGAACCGTGGTGTCCTCTGCCATATATCCTCCGCGTAAATTTAAAGTTACATCTCTCCGAGCGCATTCTGCAATCGGGCAACAGCGGTCTGATAGTCATAGAGCGCGCGGTAATAATCTGTTTTGGTCTGTGTGACCAGAGTCTGTGCATCCAGTACTTCCGAGGCGATGCCAACCCGCTCCTGATAGCGCTCCTTGTTGATGCGCAGATTCTCTTCGCTCTGCCGTATCGCCGCTTCAGAGGCGCTGATGCGCTCTTTTGCCACGCTGGCATCATTACGGGCGGTGGTAATCTCAAGCCTCGCGCGCTGCTCAGTCAGTCGGAGAGTGTCCAATTGTTTTGAGCGCTGTTTGACCGCTTTTTCGTGTGCCGCCTGCGCAGCATAGCCATCAAACAGGTTGATTCGAATGCCAAGTGTTGCCGAAAAAATTGCCTGTTCGCGCACTTTGTCATTCTGAACAACGTCCATTCCGAGGCGGGTATAAATTTCCGGGATATAGTTTTCGCGGTTTTCACGCACTTCAAAATCTCGCGCATCAAGTATCTGTTTCTGTGCTTTGATGTCGTGGCGGTTGACCGTGATATCTGATGCGCCCGCAGCCGGTTTTACCGTACTGTCCAGTGTGGTCGCTTCATCAAGTTCGCCCCGGAAGGTCGGCTCGCTGCCGATGAGAAAGTTAAGCAGCAGCCAGGCATTTTCGCGCCGGTTGGAAACGGTCAGCTGTTTTTGCCGGGCCGAGGCGAGGCGTACTTCCGCTTGAAGGACATCGTTGCGGGTGACAACCCCTTCCTCAAACAGAACCTGCGCGACACGGCGATGTTCCGCTATTTGCGCGATCTCCTCGTCTGCCGCCTGAATCAACTTGTCTGTTTCAAGAATCCTGAAGTACGCTTCGATTACCTGCAGGGCCATATCACCCGTGCTGAACAGGAAACTCTGCGATGCTGCTTCCGTGTAGGCATCTGCCTGCTGAATGCGCGCTGTGCGCCGCCCAAAGTCATATAAGGTATAGCTGGCGGCGAGACCGGCAAAAGCAAAGTTTGGTTCTTGTGTCTCTGTCGTGCCGCCGGCGGATTTTATTGCCTGAGGGTGCAGCTGCATCGTATATCCAGCCTGGGCGTCAATACGCGGATAGCTGGCAACCGTTGCCAGACGGCCGCCATCCTGGGCAATGCGGCTGTCCCAGGCGGCGCTTTTGAGAGCGGGATTGTTGTCGTGTGCTTTTTGCAGGCAGTCGTGCAGCGAAAGCGGTGCACAGAAGGCATTGCCTGCCAGAGCGAGGTAGATAGCTGTTACCAGGCTAGCATGAAGGAAGTTCATAGACCCTCCGATCTCCGCGTAATATCTCAAGCATCCGTCTCAACTCGGTGACCTCATCGTCGTTCAGCCCTGACGTGAATTGATGTAAAGACCGTTCAGCACACGCCGAGAGAGGCCCCTCCATCTCTTTGCCATGTTCGGTCAGGTAAATCAAATATGCCCGGCGATCCTGTGGATGCTGACGGCGTTCGAGCAGGCCATCCCTTTCCAGGCGATCGATAAGTCCGCCGACGGTGGAACGGTCAATCTGTCCTTTTTCAGATAATTCGGCTTGTGTCAGGCCATCCTGCTGCCAGAGAAACGAAAGCAGGGCAAACTGCGGCGGGGTAAGGTTATACTGCTCGATTTCTTCTCTTAAAATGGCCCAGGCGCGCTGGTACCCTTTTGACAGGAGAAAGCCGATGCTTTTTTCAATATCATACATAAGGAGACATCCTTCGTAAGCAGAGTTATTATCATTATGCAGATAATATGTATGCTGTCAATGTTGAAATGAGTATAAACCAAAAAAACATTTTCACGCAACGACGCAACGGCGCAGCGAATCAAATCAGTAGCTTAAGTCATTATCCAGGTTCACCTGATCGGTTAATCACAATTTCGTTATAAGTCTATGTTTTCCGTTGCGTTCGTTGCGGCGCTGCGTGATCAAATGCCGTATGTCTCGGATAAAGCGTTTACAATGGAAGTGGCTTTGCATATTATGCCGCCCTATGAATGGAATCCCCGATTACAATATTCGCTCAATGAGCGAGGATGATCTTGACGCCGTAGTGGCCATCGAGCAGGATTCGTTTCACACGCCGTGGCAGCGCGAGCATTTTGACCAAGAGATGGTTGCAGCGCATTCGTACCCGTTTGTTGCCGAATATAACGGCACAATCGCCGGCTATGTCTGCCTGATGTCGTTGTTTGAAGAAGCGCAGATACTTGATATTGCCGTGGCATCTGAACAGCGGGGCAGGGGAGTCGCGCGAATGCTGATGGATCATGCGATTGGCGTAGCCCGACTCAAACATGCCGAAGTGCTGGCGCTGGAAGTACGGGGATCGAACATCGCAGCTATTACCCTGTATGAACGGTGTGGCTTTGTTCGTACCGGTCTGCGGCTCAGGTATTATGAAGGCAGGGATGACGCGGTTTTGATGGAGTTGAGTTTATAGTGATTTTTTCTTATGTGACGGCGGATTTGATAGTAGGTGTTACGAAGGGTCAGCGGCGGAGCGTTAGCGAAGACCGGTTGCCGCCGAGTGGTTGTATGATATGTTATTCATAATGCGTCCACATTCGGATAATCTTTATAGTCTTTATGTTGTCCAAAACCTCATAAACCAGTCGATGTTGAATATTGATTCTCCGGGAATATGCACCTGACAGATCGCCTACAAGTTTTTCGTATGGAGGGGGATTTTTAAAGGGATTTTCTTTGATGAATTCTAGTAGTCGTTCGGCTTGCGGCTTTAAACCGGAGTGCGCGATCTTTTTTGCATCTTTTTGCGCTTGCTTGGTAAAAACAAGTTGCCAGTTTACCATGCAAGTTCCTCACTGCACTCGGATACTGGGGTTTTGATACCTTTTTTGATGGATTCGCGCATGCCAGGAATAGATGTGAGATACAATGTTTCCTGAATAGCGCGCCAATCGTCTTCTGATATGAGAACTGCTGAATGCCGTTTGCCAACAATTTGAATCGGGTCATGTGATAAAGCAACATCATCGACAAGGTTATAAAGGGATTTTCTTGCTTCTGTTGCTGATAGTGTTGTCATTTTAAACTACCTCCGTTTAGTACGTTATACCGTACGTTAAGGGTTGTTTTAAGTCAAATCATTTTTCAACAATCATTTTTCATTCAACGGGGTCGCGAGCTGACCGGCCAGGTTTTCAAGGACGGGTCCTGCCTCCTGGTTGGCATTCTTCATTATATCTATGGAATGAATCAAGTCAAAGAATAATGAATGATATCCATTCAAAATTAAGTTTTTGCAAAACATATTGCTTGCCTCAGTAAAGGAATCCAATAACTGCTGAATCTACACAATGCACTTATTTATCAATCTCCCCAGTCTCTCATCCTGTCTCTGCCAGCAGTTGGACTAACCAGAATATCAGTCCCTCCAGTCAACCCAAACATCACAGCCAAACGGTGTGGTTTGTCCGTACAGGCGTTCGCAGCAAATACTATGAACCTGGAAAAAGCAGTTGGCCGCAAAAAAGCACAAAAAGCGCAAAGAATACCAGTGAGTTATGTCATACATCGAGATCACCAAACAGGTTAAATATTTACTCAACATAACATGCCGTTTTTTGTGAATTTTGTGCCTTTTTGTGGCAATAAACTGCCGTTTTTAGGATGAATGTTTGATTGACGGTGTTATGGAAAAAACTCTGTGAAAGCAGCCTGAGTGTAGACTAGAGCAACAATAGCAGGTATATAGATGCAAACTTATTTGAATAGGAGATCCCGTAATGCAATTTACCTCACTTATTCTTTCAAACGTGGAGGTCTCGCCCGGCTATTGGCGGATGCGTATGACTGCGCCACCTGAATGCGCTTCGGCACGTCCCGGCCAGTTTATCATGGTGCGGGTTACTGGTGCCATCGACCCGCTGCTGCGCCGTCCCTTCGGCATTTTTGATGTCGGAACTTACACTCCTGCCCAGAGCGGCGCGATTGCGCAGCCATATCTGGAGATGCTGTACCGGGTGGTGGGGAAGGGAACGGCGATGCTGTCAGCACTGCATGATTCCGATCTGCTCGATATTCTTGGCCCGCTTGGTAAGGGTTTTGATTTGGGCGAGCCGGACGAAGAAAAGCTTATTGTCGGTGGCGGAGTTGGCTTGGCACCGCTCTATCTGCTGGCGAAAGAGCTGGTGAAACAATCAAAGGTCAGGCTGTTTGCCGGTGGCCGGACCAGAGATGACATTCTCTGTATCACCGAATTTGAACGACTCGGAGTCGAGTGTTACACCGCCACTGAAGATGGTTCGCTGGGCGAATGCGGCCTGGTGACTGAAGCTCTGGTGCGTCGGCTTGATCAATTGCAGGGAAAAGCGACCATCTATGCCTGTGGTCCGCACGGCATGCTGAATGCGGTGGCCGGCATCGCGGCACAGCGGGATATATCTTGTCAGGTATCGCTTGAAGGCTATATGGCGTGCGGCGTTGGTGCCTGTCTCGGCTGCGTTGCCCCCGGACATTCCCATTCGCTGGAAACTCCCGACTACCGCTGTGTCTGCACTGAAGGACCGGTTTTTGAGTCGGGCGAACTGAAGTGGAGGGAATGACTATGAAACCAGATATGACTGTTAATATAGCCGGTATCCAGCTGCGTAACCCGGTAATGACCGCTTCCGGTACCTTTGGCTATGGCGAAGAGTTTGCCGAATATGTCGATATGGCATCAATCGGCGCTTTCGTCACCAAAGGCCTGTCACTTAAACCACGCGCCGGCAATCCGACTCCGCGCATTGTTGAAACCCCCGGCGGCATGCTGAACGCCATCGGGCTGCAAAATGTCGGTATTGATGCCTTCATTGCCAAAAAAGTACCGTATATTCGTTCGGTCAACACCCCGGCTATCGCCAACTTCTTTGGCAATACGGTTGATGAATACGCCGAAATGGCGCGCCGACTTGATGAAGTTCCTGAAGTGGCCGGCCTGGAAGTGAATATCTCCTGCCCGAATGTCAAGCAGGGGGGAATCGTATTTGGCACCGATCCGGATTGTGCCGCCTCGGTTGTTTCCGCCTGCCGCGCGGTGACGAAAAAACCGTTGATAGTCAAACTCTCTCCCAACGTGACCGATGTGGTGATCATGGCCCGGGCCTGTGAAGATGCTGGCGCTGATGCTCTGTCGCTGATCAATACTCTGACCGGCATGGCGATTGACCTCAATAAACGTCGGCCGGTGCTGGCTAATATTACCGGCGGATTTTCCGGTCCTGCCATTAAGCCGATTGCACTGCGCATGGTGTGGCAGGTGGCAAAAGCAGTTAAGGTGCCGATCATCGGCATCGGCGGCATTATGAATGCGGTCGATGCGCTCGAATTCATGCTGGCGGGAGCTACCGCCGTCCAGGTCGGCACCGCCAGCTTTATCAACCCTGGTGCGGCTCAGAAGATCGCCGAAGATATGGAAGCCTGGCTGATTGCCAACGGCGTTGCTGATATCAAGAGCCTGATCGGCGCGCTGGAAACCTGAGAGGATGGTGGCAATCTGGTTGGCATTCTCTGCCGGTCTTGCCGGTAGTGGCCATTG